>JAUVHQ010000357.1 GCA_030593185.1 Bacteroidota bacterium | reverse complement strand
ATTGGACTTTACGATGACCAGCCTGTTCGTATATATGGTGGAGCAAGGGTAGTAGGTCGAATTGGAGCATGGGACCTTGGTTTTTTGGATATGCAAACTGCCCCGTTTAAAGATCTTCCTTCCGAAAATTTCGGGGTGCTGAGAATGAGAAGACAGGTAATAAATGAGAATAGCTATGTTGGAGGAATATATACTTCAAGGATCGGTACAGATGGTACATACAACACAGCATACGGAATTGACGGCATATTCAGGGTTTTTGGCGATGACTACCTGAACATCAAATTCGCCCAGAGTTTCGAAACAGGCTCAGAGAATAATCCGGTATCACTCGATCCTTCAAAAATGCAGATCAGTTGGGAAAGAAGAAGTGAAGAGGGTTTTGCATATGACCTTTCATGGTCCCGGTCAGGAGAAACTTTTAATCCCGGTATCGGATTTGAAATGCGTGAAGATAATTCATTTGCCAGAACACAATTTGTGTATGGATGGTTGCCCGGAAAAGATTCAAAACTATTTAGCCACGGCATTTATATCCAGCAAATGTATTTTCTGAATGTAATTGATGGCAACCTTGAGACTTTTGAAGCAGGTCCGGGATGGAAATTCCAAACTAAATCGATGATGACAGGGAATTTATCACTGAATTATATGATTGAGGATGTGAAAGAATCATTTTCATTCTCAGATGATGCTGAAGTACCGGTAGGACGGTATGAATTCCTTGAGTTTGAAAGTATGGTCTCAACTCCTATGACACGAAAATTCTACTCAATGATCAGGGCCAGAGCAGGAGGATTCTATGATGGCTACAGGGTGTCAATATCATTCATGCCCACATGGAACATCTCCTCAAATTTTCAATTGGATGCTACATACCAGTTTAACTGGATCAATTTCGAAGAACGATCACAAAAATTCAACGGACAAATAGTCAGGCTCAAGGTACTTTATATGTATAATACCAAACTCTCAGTAAGTGCTTTTATCCAATACAATAGCAGTAATAATGTAATAATCAGTAATTTTCGACTGCGGTACAATCCAAAGGAAGGAAATGATTTCTATCTTGTTTTCAATGAAGGAAGAAATACTTACCCGGATACAGAGATCCCTGCACTTCCAAAGATCAGCGACCGGACCATCCTGGCTAAATACACGTATACTTTTAATTTATAATATCGTAATTTTAAAATTATTCGTTGATTAATTAGTTATTCGTTTCATTTGAATCTCTTGCTTTCTTATCTTTCTTATCTTTGCACAAATTAAAAAATCCACGGTTCCCAAAATGATAAATCCAAACGAACATCCTTTATTTGAGGAAAGGGATCTGGAAGGTCTTTTTAGAAAAACATGGGAAATTTACAAGAAGCACTTTGGCTGGCTGTTTCTATATAGCTTCCTTGGAATATTAGTGCTTCAATCTTTTTTATTAACATCCCGGTTACGGGAATTCATAACTTTCGATTACCTTACCAATCCTGAGAAGATAACCGAACAAATGGGATCCCTGTTCATGCTGATGGTTGTTTTTTTTATTGGTTATTCCATACTCTATCTTTTCCTCCATTATTACATATTGTACCAGGAATGGAAAACTGAGAACAACCATTTTATCCTTATTAAGGAGTCAATAAAAAAGTTTGCACTCCCTTACCTGGGAACCATGTTTCTGGCTTTTATGATTCTTATGGCGGGAATGATGGTCGGTGTAATGCTTTTTGTTATCGGCATGTTTGCTGCAATAATTTATCTTGCCACGGTTTTTACACCCACTTCTGCCCTGTTGATTATTGAAGAAGTTAATCCACTGGAAGCTATAACAGGAAGTTTTAAACTGGTGCATAAAGATTTATGGAAGACACTGGGTTATATTGTTGTTTTTTATATCCTTTATTTCGTAATCGGAATTATCCTTTCATCCATAACCCTGGCTCCTTTTGCCGGGAATTTCTTTGAGTTTCTGAATCCGGAAATATCAACAGAAATGGCTAAAACAAGCAGGTCACTTTTGCCTGACATCAGTCCGGCTTATATACTAATAAGTTCTGCAACCAACGCTGTCACTACTCCGCTGGTACCCATTTTTTCAATTCTTATTTATTTTAACCTGAAACACAAGTAGGATTGTGAGGCAGTGTGAAGAGCTAAGAGCTAAGAGTGAAGAAAGTTGAGAAGTTGAAATATTTAGAATTACCAAACCAATATTGTTTATATTGTCTTTACAAATAAACTCATCAACAAATAAACAAATAAACTTACATAGGATAAAGAGTTTATAAACTACCTTCGCAAGCATACTATGAAAACATCAAATAACAAAATACAAGTAAGTGATCTTAAAGATGGACGAAGGTTCCGTCTCATAACTTCAGTAGAGCATGAAAATGTGGTTTCATTTGTATTTCGCTATATCCGGAGGAAAAACAAGGTTACCTGGCTCTATTTTGGAGCAAATATTATTTTTCTTGCTTATTTACTGCGAATTATCACCTCTCAGATGATTTCCGGATCGTGG
>JAUVHQ010000085.1 GCA_030593185.1 Bacteroidota bacterium | reverse complement strand
CCGTACCTATATCGGACTGGGGTATTATGGCACCAAATTTCCATCTGTAATCCAGAGGAATATCCTGGAGAATCCGGGTTGGTATACTTCATATACACCATATCAGGCTGAGATATCCCAGGGAAGACTTGAAGCTTTGCTGAATTTTCAGACCGTGGTATCAGACCTTACCGGGATGGAGATTACAAATGCTTCACTGCTTGATGAAGCAACCGCGGCTGCAGAAGCAATGATAATGCTGTTTAATGCACGTAAACGTGCTAAAGTAAAACAGGGTGCCGTAAGGTTTTTTGTTGATGAGAATATTTTCCCTCAAACACTGGATGTTCTGAAAACCAGGTCTGCTCCATTGGGTATCGAACTTATTATTGATAAATTCGATGATTTAAAATTTGATGAAAAAATTTTTGGTGTCTTTATTCAGTATCCCGGAGCTGATGGGAAAATTGAAGATTTCCGGATATTTACTGAAAAAGCTCATGATAACGGTATCGATGTAGCTGTTGCTGCTGATATTATGAGTCTTGTATTACTTACTCCTCCCGGAGAATGGGGCGCTGATGTAGTTGTCGGTTCAACCCAAAGGTTCGGGATACCAATGGGATATGGTGGTCCGCATGCTGCATATTTTGCAACAAAAGAGAGATTTAAGAGGAATATGCCAGGCAGGATAATTGGTGTGTCGAAAGATGCTCTCGGAAATCCTGCTTTACGCATGGCACTTCAAACACGCGAACAACATATTAAAAGGGAAAGAGCAACATCAAATATTTGTACTGCGCAGGCTCTGCTTGCTACTATGGCAGGAATGTATGCTGTTTACCATGGTCCGGAAGGATTAATGGAAATTGCCGGTAACATACACCGGAGTGCCGGATATTTGGCAAAAAACCTGGAGAAATCAGATTACAGGCAACTTAATGAAAGTTTCTTTGATACTCTTAAAATTGAATTGCCCGGTAATATGCGTTCATCTGATATTGAAAAAATTGCTCTGGGTAAAGAGATTAATTTGCGTTATATAGACAACAATACGATTGGGATAAGTGTTGATGAAACTACTTCATTAGATGATATTAGAGATATTCTGGATATTTTTAGCGAAGCAGCAGGTAAACCACAGGTAAATATTGAACCTGTTCCTGAAAAGAACTATTTTGATAAGAAATTTGAAAGGAAGACAGATTTTCTAACACTGGATGTGTTTAACCGCTATCAATCGGAAACGGAAATGATGCGGTATATTAAGAAACTGGAGCGAAGAGATTTTTCACTTACCCATTCAATGATATCTCTCGGCTCGTGTACGATGAAGCTGAATGCAGCTACAGAAATGTTTCCAATTGGCTGGCCTGAGTTTGCAAATATCCATCCTTTTGTTCCGTTAAACCAAACCCGGGGTTATCAACGGTTATTTACCGAACTGGAAGATGATTTGAAAAAGATTACCGGGTTTGATGCAATTTCTTTTCAGCCAAATTCAGGAGCAGCCGGGGAATATGCAGGCTTGATGCTTATTCGTGAATATCACCTCAGCAGGAGCGAGGGACACAGAAATGTTGTGCTGATTCCTGCCTCGGCACATGGTACGAACCCTGCCAGTGCAGTAATGGCCGGGATGAAAGTGATTGTTGTTGATTGTGATGAGAAAGGGAATGTTGATATAAAAAACCTCAGGGAAGCTGCAATTGCAAATGCTGAAAACCTGGCAGGTTTTATGATCACATACCCTTCAACTCATGGAGTGTTTGAAGAAGAGATAACCGAAATGATAAATATTGTTCATCAGAATGGAGGACAGGTTTATCTGGATGGTGCAAATCTGAATGCACAGATGGGACTTACAAACCCTGCTATTGTTGGTGCTGATGTTTGTCATCTGAACCTTCATAAAACATTTGCTATACCACATGGTGGAGGAGGACCTGGAGTAGGACCAATCGGAGTGGCAAAACATCTTGTCGAATTCCTTCCCGGACACCCCTTGACCAAAACCGGAGGAAGCAAAGGCATACATGCAGTTGCAGCATCTCCCTGGGGTAGTCCTTCAATATTACCCATATCACATGGTTATATTAAAATGATGGGAGGAGAAGGTCTTACATTGTCTTCTAAAATTGCTATACTTAATGCAAATTATGTTGCAGCATCACTTAAAGGGAAATATGAAATTTTATATACCGGCAAGAATGGATTTGTAGCTCACGAGATGATAATTGAATGCCGGAATTTCAAAGAGAAATCCGGTATTACCGAATCAGATATAGCTAAAAGATTAATGGACTACGGATTTCATGCTCCAACATTGTCATTTCCTGTTCATGGAACACTTATGATGGAACCAACCGAAAGTGAATCCTGGCGCGAATTGAACAGGTTTATTGAATCGATGCTTGATATTCTTAAGGAGATCACTGAGATTGAAAAGGGAAGGTCTGATATTAATGACAATATGTTGAAAAATGCACCTCATACCCAGAAAGCTGTTGTGTCAGATCACTGGAACCATTCATATGGAAGGGAACAAGCTGCTTTTCCATTGAAATGGGTTATTGAGAATAAACTATGGCCGGCAGTTAGCCGTGTTGATGATGCATTTGGAGATCGTAACCTTGTCTGTTCATGTGCTCCCTTTTATGTTTGATGACGTGCAAAAGCATCATCCATAACCAGTGTATATATTTTTCTCAGACTAATACCATATTTCCTTGCCATTTTAGGAATAATGCTTTCAGCACTCATCCCGGGAATAGTGTTCACTTCAAGGAAGTAAAACTTATCGCCTGAGAGAATAAAATCTATTCTTACAATTCCTCTGCAGTCAACGGCAGAATAAATATATGAAGCAAGCGACTGACATTCTCTTGTTTTGTCGGCGGATATCCGGGCAGGTACTATCTCTTCAGCTTTTGATGGAGTATATTTAGCCTCATAATCAAAAAACTCGTTTTTGCTTATTATTTCACATAAAGGGAAAACAATTTCCTTGCTTCCTGCTTTCAGCAAGCCACAGGTTATTTCAGAACCTTCAATAAATTCTTCAATAATTATTTCATCACCTTCTTCAAATGCGTGGCTTATTGCTTTTTCAAGTGTGGTTTCATTATCTGCTTTTGTAACACCAAAACTAGAGCCGCTTTGATTGGGTTTAACGAAAACCGGAAGTCCCAGCTTGTCGATAATTGTTTCTGTTTTAAGAAGTTCCCCTTTGCAAAGATATATTGATGCGGGAGAAAGGATGCCAAATGGTTTCAGGAATAGTTTGGTTGCTTTTTTATTGAATGTGAGAGATGAAGAGAGAATCCCTGAGGTTGTGTATGGGATGTTCAGTGATTCAAAATATCCCTGCAATTTGCCATCTTCACCCGGAGTGCCGTGGATTGTAATAAGTGCACAATCAAATTTCAGTTTCCCCGTGGGAGTATTGCAGGAAAAGTCATCTTTGTTCACCGGGATCTGTCCGGTCTTTTTATCTTCAATAATCCAGTTTGTTCCTTTAATAATGATTTTGTAAACGTCATATTTGCCCGGGTCAAGTTCTCCGGCTATCTGTTCTGCACTTCGGATTGAAACAGGAAACTCTGAGGAATTTCCTCCGGCTATAACAGCAATGTTCTTTTTCATGTGTTGTAAAAAATGAAATTTGAAAATTGATCTGTTAAAGGTAAGAACAAAATATTAAAATAAAATATTATAGGGCTGTTTCAAAGGAGTGTAATGGTTACTATTCTTCTCTTTGTGGTCCTTTGTGTTTTCTTTGTGAACCTCTGTGTAATAGTCTTTTAAGAGTTAAACACAAAGAAACACTAAGAAGTCACAAAGAGCCACAAAGGCTTTTGAAACAACCCATTATTGTCTGTTTCCTGTATATTTCCTCCATTTTTCAATAACCGTTGCCATATCATCCGGGAGGTTTGAATCGAATGCCATTGGTTTACCAGTTGCAGGATGAATAAACCCGAGTGATTGTGCATGTAATGCATGGCGGGGTAGTATCTTGAAACAATTCTGCGCAAATTGTTTATATTTCGTGAATGTAGTTCCCCTGAGAATTCTGTCGCCTCCATAATCTCTATCGTTGAAAAGAGGATGTTTTATATATTGGAAATGTACACGTATCTGATGTGTCCTCCCTGTTTCAAGCTTACATTCAACAAGACTTATATATCCCAGGTATTCCAATACTTTATAATGAGTAACCGCATGTTTTCCATGTGAACCATCAGGGAATATAAACATTTTAACCCTAACTTTTGGATTCCTGCCTATATGTCCGATAATAGTGCCTTCAGCTTGTTTGGGTTCCCCCCATACTATTGCAAGGTATTTTCGCCCAATTGTCCGGTTAAAGAATTGTTTAGCCAGTTTATTGTGCGCCATATCAGTTTTGGCAATAACCAGCAAACCGCTTGTGTCTTTGTCAAGTCTGTGTACAAGTCCTGCTCTTATTTCCCCGGACTGGAAAAGTGGCAGGTCTTTAAAATGATAATATAATGCATTAACCAGTGTGCCATCGAAATTTCCATGACCGGGATGAACAACCATTCCCGCTTTTTTATTCAATACAATAAGGTGGTTGTCCTCATATATTATATCCAGGGGTATATTCTCAGGAATAATTTCAATTTCCCTTGGGGGATAAGACAAAACAATACTTATTGTATCAGCGGGTCTTACTTTATAATTTGACTTAACAGGTTTATTATTTACAAGGATGTTGCCGGCATCAGCAGCATTCTGCATCCTGTTGCGGGAAACATTCTCAATTTTATTAACCAGGTATTTATCGATGCGTAACGGACTTTGACCTTTATCAACTTCAAAATGGAAATGTTCATACATCTCCTCACGATCATCCATGTTATTTTGTTTCAACATTATTTTGCCCGGTCAGTTTAGCGAATAAGAATGAATTTTGCTGATCCAACAGGAATTCCATTTTTAGTGATCCTTACAAAATATATACCCGGATCAAATCTTTCAACAGATATCCTTTTATTGAAATTTTCGGATGAAAAGACCTGCTTCCCATAGATATTGAAGATTAAAATACGGCATCCGGAAAAACAGGTTTCTCCTGGTACTGAAATATTTATAAACTCTTTTGCAGGATTAGGATAGATTATTAAGGGCTTTACAGGTATTTTAATAAGATTAGCTGCTAAAACAGATTTACCAACCACGGGACGCAACATTAAAGCTCCTGGTATAATGGTTGCCGACTGGATCCACATTTTTTGCTGGTCAACAACATCAGTATAAAATAATTTATTATTGCTTACACGATTAAAATCGAAACCAACATTTAATGAGGTATTAAGATTTTGTTCCCAGCCAATATAAAACAATCCGGAGATATATAATGTTGTATCGAGTGTATAGGTAATAAACTGGTTCAGACTATCACTGTATATGGGTGCTTCACCGGGTTGACTGTAAAGTAGTTCGCCTGGTTTCCCTTCATTATCCCCCCATACTTTCAGGGTAAAACTTATTTTGTTGCCGCTATTAAATGACTGGTTGAAATAGATTTGAATAGCTCGCAACGAATCAGGGATGTAAGTTTTAAACTGGTAAGCTGCTTCACCATCGCCAATGCCCCATCCCGATTCAGCAGATCCGTCATCGTAAGCAAAATAATTATTGAATCTCTGGTAATAAACTACAGTGTCATTTATTTTCTCATCAAAATCATCCGTTACCAGGTAACTTTTTACCTCGAACAATGCTGAATCGGGATTGTTTGTATTATATGTAAAGAACAAACCCGATTCGTAATTAATTACCTCCCATGGATCTATATTGGCAGCACCCCCGGTATAAGAATGGACTACAGAATTCTCATAAACATCAGTAATTTGGAATTCTCTTGTAACATTCCTCGTAAGGTCATCATTATTTTTATACCATATAGGTATTTTTGCACCCATTTCGAATAGAAAAGCTTCACGGAAATGATCCCAGGGCATTGATTCATATGTTGTTAATAATGATTGAATTGGACGGATAAAAGCAACATCCTCAGGGATTGTATCTGCCGGATTCCTGTTCTTGTCCAGGATAATATAGTCAATATGCCAATGATCACAGTTAGTAACCATGCCCGGATCATCATTGTTTGATGTCAGACTGGCCCAGTTCCTAAACCTGAAGCGAAATCCATTAGCAAGGAATTTTTCATTAGTAACAGGAATAATTACAGGGATAAAAACGGTAGAACTGTCGAATCCGGGTTTAAACCACACGGAATGCCATAGAGTATCTTCAGGTGAAAAAAACTCAAGTACAAGTGAATCACGGTATTCAGGTGTATCAGATAGTTTTTTCTCCCAGCCTGCCTGGTAATAAAAACTAAGATAAATATTATCTGAAGCAGGATAATCAAGATAAATAGGTTTGGATGTAAGATGATCAGCTTCAAAACTAAAAGAGTTCGCATCTTCGTACAGGGCGCCGGTATTATCAATTGCATCAAATGTAGCTACTCCAATTGATACCGGGCTAACAGGATATTCAGTATTAATAAATACATTTTTATCAGTCCATCTGTTCTGGTCAGGGACAACCCTGGTTGATGAAAAATCATCGAAAAAAGGGAGCGATAAAGTATCCGGTGTTGCCTTGCTTTTTAAATGAATAGTTTTCCTGTGTGTTTTGTTATATTGTATTAATACAGGATTAACTGATAACCCTGTAAGCTTTTCCTGGGCCGGAGTTTCATTGCCAAACAATAAGAAAAATGCAATTATACTGATTATATGTATTGAATGATTATATTTCACTATCCAACTCCAATTTTATAGTTGTTGTATCAGTTTGTGGTAGTTTTGTTAAATCAACAGTTAGCCAAATATATACTGATGATCCCAATGGTATACGGTAATTTTCGGCATATTCAGGATTTTGCTTCCAGATAAATGCAGTTATTGAGTCTTCTTCATTTTCAATAGTTTCATCAAATGTATAAGCACCCAGGTTCAAAGAAGACCCCAGGATTTTCTGTTTAGCAATTTCCAGATTGAGAGAAACAAGATCGGGAACAGGTGTTTTTTGGTTACTTAATCCTTTACCCAGCACAAGGTCAATAACTGCATTCTTTTTAAGTGAATCACCCTCTTCAATCTCAATACCATTATTTTTTTGTTTCAGGACATTATTTCTCGCGAGGTCGGGGACAAAACTTAACTTTCCAATAATTAGTCCGCTGGTTTGGAGTAACGACCTGGCTTGTCTGAGAGACAATCCCACAACATTTGGCACTTTTACCATCTCGGGTTTTACAGCATTGATTGTCAGAAATATTTTCCGGGTTTTCTTAACATTAAAACCCGGTTCAGGATGTTGGAGCACCACATGTCCTCTTTCAACCTGCTGTGAATAAATAGAATCAATAATTACGAATTGCAACTTATGTTTTTTCGTTACTTTTTCCACCTCTTCAGGGTTCATTCCTTTGAAATCCGGCACTTGCCTTACTCGTCCATGACCTGTGTATATATGAAGGAAAAGAAGACTTCCGAAAATAACCCCCGCGGCAATAAGTATTGCAATGGAAAGATTCTTAAGGAAAACTTTACTGATCAGAAAACTTAGAAATTTCATGATTATATTTAGTATAGTAACGTAAAGGCAAATATAAAATTATTAAGTTTAAAGTTATAAAGTTATAAAGTTATAAAGTAGAAAGTAGGCGTTGAGCTTTATAAACTTTCAACTCTTTATTCTTCACTTTCAACTTTACAAACTTTCAACTTCTCCATTCTTTCCATATTCCCTGATAATATTATAGAGAGTATCTCTCTCAACCGGAGTTCTTCCTGCCTCATTAATAAGTGTTATAAGTTGGTCGGTTGAAAGTGTTGGTTTTTTATCATCTGCTCCAGCCATCGAATATATTTTTGTAGTGTCATCAATTGTTCCGTCAATATCATCCACGCCGAAAGAAAGGGAAAGTTGTGTTGTCTCTTTTCCTATCATTGGCCAGTATGACTTAATATGAGGGAAATTATCAAGGTAGATCCTTGATACGGCAAAATTGCGCATATCTTCAATTGTTGTTACTTCGCCTATATCTGATAGTTCATTATTCAGCATCCTGTATTTCAAGGGGATGAATGCATTGAATCCACCGGTTTTATC
>JAUVHQ010000041.1 GCA_030593185.1 Bacteroidota bacterium | reverse complement strand
GAAAACTTCCCTGATTTTAAACAAAATAATACAAAAATTGCTTCTTTTGGATCAACTACTGCAAAAGCAGCTAAGGATGCCGGATTGAGGTTGGACATTGAAGTCCCAAGTCCTGAAGCCCCATCTATGACTATGGCCCTTGAACAATATATTGTAAATTATAATAAAAACAGAATTTAGTTTTAATCAAAAAGAGAATTTATAAACCAGGGGGGCTTTCCCCCCTTTTTTGTACTCTGCTTTTTTTATTACCCGGTAATGATTTCTGTTTAAACAAAATCGCTGAAACAACTGTTTGGTTTATGAAAACTACTTTTAAAAAAAGGGAGAAACTCAGAAGTAAAAAAGCTTTCAACGAATTAATTAAACTTGGCAGGTCTTTTTATTCTCAACCCTTTCTTATTATCTGGAAAAAAACAAATCCGGAAGAAAAGTATCCCGCTCAAGTAGCTGTCAGTGTGTCGAAAAAGTTATTTAAACGTGCTGTTGACAGGAATATTATCAAAAGAAGAACCCTTGAGGCATACCGTCTTAACAAATATGAGCTTTATGAATTTCTGGAGAGTAAAAATATTGGGCTTGTTTTTATTATCGTATACCGTGAAAAACAAATTGCTGATTATCATTCAATTGAAAAAGGTATTATATCCTCATTTCAATATTTCATTAGAAACCTATGAGAACATTAATAATTAATATACTCATTGGATCAGTAAAAATCTACCAGCGGTTAATTTCACCATTGTTTCCTTCCTCATGCCGGTATACACCTTCTTGCTCAGCATACAGCATTGAAGCACTTAAAAAGCATGGCCCGCTTAAAGGAAGCTGGCTTGCAATTAGAAGGATAATTAGTTGTAATCCATGGGGTGGTCATGGTTATGACCCGGTTCCTGATCAATTCTCTTTCATAAAGAAATGATTTTTATCTTTGCTCCATTTTGGTATAAACAATTATTATTAAAAATATTAAACATATGAAACTAACACGGATTGGATTTAAGAAAGCAGGGATTATTACACTTATTATCATTGCGTTTACTGCCGGTCTTGTTTCATTTAATGAAGACAGAGATTTTAAGCTTTTAAAAAATCTTGATATTTATTATTCCCTCTTCCGTGAGCTTAATGTCTTTTATGTCGATGATATTGAACCGGAAAAGCTGATTGAAATAAGTATTAATGAAATGCTCCAATCACTTGATCCTTATACTGTTTATATTCCAGAATCAAGTATTGATGATTTTAATTTTGCAACAACAGGTAAATACGGAGGTATTGGTTCGTTAATCAGGAAAAGTGGTGATTTTACTGTTATTTCTGAGATATATAAAGATTTCCCGGCAGATTTAGCAGGACTGAAAGCCGGAGATATTATCCGGGAGATAGATAGTAAATCTATTGAAGGATTGGCTCTTCACAAAGTAAGTGACCTGTTAAAAGGTCTGCCTGACACCGAAATTAGAGTAACCATTAAACGATATGGAATTAATGAACTCTTTACAGTTACTCTCATCCGCAAAAAAATCCATATCACCAGTGTTCCTTATTATGGTATGCTGAATGAAAATATTGGTTATATCCGTCTTTCAAACTTCACACAGGACTGCTTTAAAGATGTTAAAAGCGCTCTTTCTGATCTTAAGAAAACATATTCTTTAAAATCATTAATTCTTGATTTGCGAGGAAATCCGGGTGGTTTACTTATCGAGGCTGTTAACGTTTCAAATCTTTTTGTTGACAAAGGACAGGAAATAGTCAGTACCAGGGGTAAGGTAAAACAATTCGATGAAACATACAGGGCAAGGAATCTTCCGGTTGATACTCAAACACCCCTTGTTGTTCTTGTAGACCAGGGGTCTGCATCAGCATCAGAAATCGTTGCCGGCGCTCTTCAGGATATTGACAGGGCAGTAATTGTCGGTACCCGTACCTTTGGAAAGGGTCTTGTTCAAACTACCCGTCCTTTAAGCTATAATTCAAGACTTAAGGTGACAACGGCAAAGTATTATATCCCCAGCGGGCGTTGTATCCAGGCGCTGGATTATTCCAATCGTAATGAGGACGGAAGCGTTGGTCATATACCGGATTCCCTGATTTCAGAATATAAAACCAAAAATGGTCGATTGGTTTATGACGGCGGTGGTATTTCTCCTGATATTGAAATTAAAAAGGATAATTATAGCCAGCTTACTATTGAACTTTTTACCGGTTTTTTGTTTTTCGACTTTTCAACCCGCTATTATTTAACACATGACTCGCTACTTCCTCCTGGTGATTTTGAGCTTACTGACAATATTTATCTTGATTTCATCGCTTTTATTAAAGAACAAAACTTTAATTATAAAACTAAAACCGAATTGGCATTACGTACATTGGAAAAAATCGCAAAAAAAGAAAAATATTACCAATTTTCCGAGAACGAATTCACAGCGCTTTCAAAAAGACTTTCGCATAATCTTGAACAGGACATGAATACCTTTAGCAAGGAGATTAAAATCCTTCTTGAACAATTTATTGTTGACCGCTATTATTACCGTTCCGGTATGATACAGTCTTCACTAGCTTATGATAAACAAATAGAAAAAGCATGTGAACTACTTGAAGATAAAAACATATACACTGCCATTCTCAATCCTTCTGATCAATAGAATTCAGTCCCGAAAAAACAGAAATCTTTGATTTCATATTTTTTCGAGGATCCTCGAAAATTTATGCAATTCGCCAGCTGGTGAATTGTTAATTTTCGGGATTGGCAATCATCAAAAATGCAAAGTATAATGATATTGACAAAAAATTTTAGTCGTTTTGAATTTTATTCATTCTAACCTTTTTATGCTGAGCGCAGTCGAAGCAAAGACACTGAATAGTTACAAATTTCTTAATTTTAATTACATGATAAAAGCAGCAATTAATAACGTTATTATTTTGATCTTAACACCTCATCTCTTAGCCTTTTTCTCTTCTTTAGTGTGCTTCAAACCAATTTCTTCCTGTACCCCATTCAACTGTAAGAGGCACATCCAGCTTTACAGCATTCTGCATTTCATTAACCACAATATTACTAAGCTCATCAACTTCTTTTTCCGGTACATCAAAAACCAGTTCGTCATGAACCTGTAATATCATTCCGGATTTCAATTGTTTTTCTTCTATCCTGTTGTGAATATTGATCATTGCTATTTTGATAATATCAGCTGCAGATCCCTGAATAGGTGCATTTATTGCATTTCTCTCTGCAAACCCTCTTACAACAGAATTACGTGATAATATATCAGGAAGATATCTTTTTCTGCCCATAATGGTTTGCACATATCCTTTTTCCCTTGCTTTTTCTATGCTCTCGTCCATATATTTTTTAACCCCCGGATAAGTTTTAAAATACTCCTCTATAAATTCCTTAGCATCAGACAGAGACAAATTCATCCTCCGGCTCAGTCCAAAAGCAGAAATTCCATATATGATACCAAAATTAGCAGTTTTTGCTCTTCCGCGCATTTCTTTTGTAACATCTCCCGGTGAAATTCTATGTATTTTTGCTGCTGTAGAAACATGAATATCTTCACCTGCGTTAAAGGCTTCAATCATATTTTTGTCGCCACTCATATGTGCCATTAATCTTAACTCTATCTGTGAATAATCAGCCGAGAGCAAAATGTGTTGTGCATCTGAAGGGATAAAAGCTTTTCTTATCTCCCTGCCTCTTTCTTCCCTTATCGGGATATTCTGTAAATTCGGGTTATTGGAGCTCAAACGACCTGTAGCTGTAATTGTTTGATTGAAAGAAGAATGAATTTTCCCGGTTTCACTATTTTTCAATTCCGGAAGTTTTTCAACATAAGTGGAAACTAATTTGCTAATCGATCTGAATTCTAATACTTTAGACACTATTTCATGTCTGTTCACAAGTCTTTGCAGTACATCCTCGCTTGTAGAATATTGTCCGGTTTTTGTCTTTTTTGCTTTAGAATCAATTTTCATTTTATTAAACAATATTTCTCCCAGTTGTTTCGGAGAGGAAATATTGAATTCCGTATCAGCAAGCTTATAGATACTATTCTGGATATCCAGCAATTCAATTTTTAATATTGCCGAGTATTTTTTCAATACATCAACATTTACCTTAAATCCTTTTATTTCCATATCACATAATACATATACCAGTGGCATTTCTATTTTCCCGGCAAGTGTTTCAAGGTGTTTCTCTTTAAGCTCTTTTTCAAGAATCTTTTTCATCTGCCATGTCAGATCTGCATCTTCTGCTGCATATTCTTTAATTTTTTCTTGTGGTACTGATCGCATGTTCGCCTGATTTTTCCCTTTTACACCTATCAATTCTTCAATTTTAACAGGAGTATAGTTCAGATAGTCCTCTGCCAAATCGTTCAGGCCGTGTTTTCCTTCAGGTTTGATAAGATAATGAGCAATCATTGTATCAAATAAATCACCTTTCACAACAATTCCCTTTTTCCGCAAAACCTTTATATCAAATTTCAGGTTCTGACCTATTTTTTCAATCTTTTCATTTTCAAATACCGGTTTGAATTTCTTAAGTGCTTTTTCAGATATCATTTTATCACTTTCCACAGGGAGCCAATATGCTTCATGACTTTTACAACAAAAAGAAATACCAACCAGTTCATCTTTAACAGTATCCAATCCTGTTGTTTCAGTATCAAAACAAAATCGGTTTTGTTTATTTAGTTTGCTTATAAGCACATCTTGTTTTTCGGGTGTATCAACCAAAAAATAATTATGCGGGGTTGATTTTATGTTTTTCCTGAGATTATCTGTTCCCTTTATACCTGTATCGGGTCCGGAAAACAATGATCCCTGTGCTGCTATTTCTGTTTTTTCCGTTGTTATTTCAATCCCCTTGTTCAACCGGAAAAGGAAACTTTTGAATTCCAATTCCTGAAATATTTCCTGCAGTTTTTCTTTTTCCGGATCTTTGGATTTCATAGCTTCTTCATCGAAATCAACAGGAACATCCAATGGAATTTCAACCAACTTCCTGGATAATTCAATCTGTTCCCTGTATTCAATCAGGTTTTCTTTTTGTTTTCCTTTAAAGTGTTCAATGTTTTTGAATATTTCATCTATTCCGCCATATTTTGATATAAGTTTTTTTGATGTTTTTTCTCCTATCCCCGGGGCACCGGGTATGTTATCTGAAGCATCACCCCAAAGAGCAAGCACTTCGATTACCTGTTCCGGACGCTCTACCATAAATTCCTCCCTGACTTTTTCCTTATTCCAAATAACTGCTTGTGCTCCGCCTCTTCCCGGTTTATAAATGAATATATTATCGGAAACAAGCTGTGCAAAATCCTTATCTGAAGTCATCATATAAACCTTAAAACCTATACTTTCTGCTTTTTTTGCAATAGTTCCGATAGTATCATCTGCTTCATATCCTTCCACTTCCAGAATAGGTATATTGTAAGCCGAAATTATTTTTTTTATATACGGAACAGATTTTCTAATATCTTCAGGCATCGCTTCCCTATTAGCTTTGTATTCTTTATACATTTTATGCCTGAATGTAGGAGAAGGAGGATCAAAAACCACAGCAATATGTGAAGGGTTCTGGTTTTTAATTATATCATTTAAAGTGTTAATAAATCCATAAATTGCAGAAGTATTTAATCCTTTGGAAGTTTTTACAGGATTATGGATAAATGCATAATATGCTCTGAATATCAACGCATAAGCATCAAGCAGGAATAGTTTTTTTGGATTTTCTTTTTTTTCATTACCAGTCATTGTAAGAATTTATTTTTTGTTTTTGGTTTTTTCTGGTTTTCGTAGTACGTATTGTTATGCATTGTTGCTGTAAAGTGATATGGTGATGAGGGAATCTCTCTTTCTTCCTCTTCCTTTTTACTACATACTATTTACTACTTACTTCTTCTTTCTTCCCTTCTGCCTTTTGCCTTTTGCCTTTACTCATTATCCTCTTCATACCATTCTGCAAAAGATGTTGTCGTTTCATACAATCTAAGTCTCTGAAGCTGTGTGCTTTCAGGTAATTTCTCTTTAATTTTATCAGCAAAATATATAACAAGTTTCTCACAGGTTGGTTGGAAATCCATTACCTCATATTTTTCAAACATTTGCCCCATTTTCTGTAACATTTCATATGGTGCTTGTTTATTAACAACAACTGTATGATCAAACCTGTTTATAATTGTGCTTTTTACAATCTTTTTCAGATCACCAAAGTCAATTATCATTCCATGCTTGGGTTTACCCGGGTCATTTAACGGCTCTCCCTTTACGGTTACCAGTAATTTGTATGAATGCCCGTGAATGTTTCTGCATGGTCCGTCATAATTCCACAAGGCATGAGCCATTTCAAAATGGAATTCCTTTGTAACACGTACTATAACCATAATTTTTCAGTGTAGTTACTTGATTGAATATTCTTCACCCGGAACATTTATTTACGCATTCTATAATATTTGCAATATTATCGTACTTCAGGTAATAATAGGTGTATTTGCCTTGTCGCTGGGATGACAAGACTCCTTTATCTTTTAGAATACCCAAATGATGAGAAGTTGTAGATTGTTCAATATTAAGCAGTTCGTGAATCTCTGTAACATTAAGTTTCTTTCTGTCATCCAGATAATTTAGAATTGCTATTCTCATCGGATGGGCAATTGCTTTTAACATATTAGCTGCTCTTTCAAGCTGTTCAGAGGATAAATCTTTTATTTTCATACGTTTAAATCTATTATGTTAGTAACAAGGTTACTTATATTTTCTATCTTTTTACAAGTTCTGTGGTATTTGTTACTCGCTCCCACAAAAACCCATGGCGCAAACCCGCTCGTGAACTTCCATGTGAAAAAATCCGGATACTGTTGCGCAACCGTTATTTAATCATTTTTATTTGTGCATTAATAAAACATGGAAGTTTCATAATTTCTATATATTTACATATCTAGGATTAACAAATATATGCATATGTTAATTCTAAAACAACGAGAGTTAGCATATTTATGATTCTTAGGAGAATCCCCGGTTTATCTGATATCATTTAGAATTAGTTTATCATAAAAAATGCGAAAATGAGTAAATGAGTGAATGAGAAGAGGAAGCAAATAAGACATTAAAATATTAACTCAAAACGACTAAGATATATTTTTCTATCTTTGAGCAAATTAAATTTATTTACCTTTTGATACTTGTTATTTTCGCCTTTTGTTTTATCTATAAATAGGTTTATGCCGTCAGGTATTATATCATAAACATTTGTATGTCTGTAGTTAAGGAAATAAGAACGCCCATAGAAACAGAAATGAAGCGGTTCACCGGTTACTTCAATACAATTATGAAAAGCAAGGTGTCCCTCCTTAATGTTATCACCAGATATATTCTCAGGAGGAAGGGTAAACAAATGAGGCCAATGTTTGTTTTTCTTTCAGCTAAATTATCAGGCGATATAAATGAATCCAGTTTTACTGCGGCAGCTCTTATTGAACTTCTTCATACTGCAACACTCGTGCATGATGATGTGGTGGATGAATCATTTGAAAGGAGAGGATTTTTTTCAGTAAATGCCCTATGGAAATCAAAAATTGCTGTTTTGCTTGGTGATTATCTTTTAGCTAAAGGGTTACTTCTTGCCGTGGAAAACAAAGAATATGAACTACTTGAAATTGTTTCCGGGGCAGTTAAAGAAATGAGTGAGGGTGAATTATTGCAGATACAAAAATCAAGGAAGCTTAATATTTCAGAAGATGAATATTTTGAAGTGATCCGAAAAAAAACAGCTGCTCTTATTGCTGCCTGTTGTGCTTCCGGTACCAAATCTGTTACAGATGCTCCTGATACTATCAGTAAAATGAAGCAATTTGGAGAATATATAGGCATTGCATTTCAGATAAAGGATGATCTGTTTGATTATGAGAAAAAGGGACCTTTAGGTAAACCAACCGGGAATGACATAAAAGAAAAAAAACTTACTCTCCCATTGATTTATGCCCTTGAAAATGCCGGGTTTGGTCAAAAAATATCTATTCTGCGTCTTATTAAACATCATAATAAGAATTCACAAAAAGTAAGGGATGTAATTCGTTTTGTTAAAGAAACCGGTGGTATTGAATACTCCGTACAAAAAATGAATGAATATAAAAACAAAGCGCTTGATATTTTAGACGAATTTCCTGAAAGCGAGGCAAGATTATCTTTACAAAAACTTGCCTTGTACACTACCGACAGAGTTAAGTAGATGTAACAAACACCCACACCATACTTGCTTATTTATTCCCTCAAGTTATTAGTTAAAAGTTAAGAAATGTACTTGATCATTGCGAACGAAGTGAAGCAATCTCTCCCAACTTTTCGTAAAGCTTATGATAGTCCATTTATTTGGTATTCTGGTTGTTTTTGGCAGTTTGCTTCGCAATTTCATAGGGTATTAGAAAAGAATAATAAAATATTACAAGGAAATAAGCTTAAAATACACCAAATACAACATTGCAAATTGAATATCAGCGCATTACGTAATGTGCTGCTTTGTTTCGTTTTTTCCCGATCCAGGATGATTTTTGAAATATTTGAGTAAAATATTTGTTTTTGCCTTACCAATAAGTTTTTCCAGTTCTTCACTATTGGCTTTTTTTATCCGTTCAACGCTTTTAAATTTTCCGAGAAGTTTTCTTAAAGTCTCCGGACCAATTCCTTTTATCAGATCAATTTCTGATCCTAAAAATTTATTTGACCGTTTTTGCCGGTGAAATGAGATCCCAAACCGGTGTGCTTCGTTTCGCAGATTTTGTATAATTTTTAACGAATAAGAATTTTTGTTAAGATAGAGAGGAACCGGATCAGATGGAAAAAATATCTCTTCCAGTCTTTTTGCTATTCCAATTATTGTAAGTTTATTACGAATATTGAGTTTGTCCAGACTTTCAACTGCTGCATTTAACTGACCTTTCCCTCCATCAATTATAACCAATTGAGGCAATGATTTATTTTCGTTTAATAATCTGCTGTATCTTCGATATACCACCTCACCCATTGAAGCATAATCATTTGCCCCCTGCACAGTCTTAATATTATAATGCCTGTATTCCCGTTTTAGAGGTTTTCCATTAATAAAAACTACACAAGCTGCTACAGGATTTGTTCCCTGAATATTTGAATTATCAAAACATTCTATATGTGTTGGCAATTTCATTATTCTCAGGTCTTTTTGTACTTGTTCCAGTTTCTTTTCCAGGCGTACTGATTTTTTGCTTCCTTCCAAAAGTTTTTGAATCCCTCTGCGATAATACCATGCATTTCTTTTTGAAAGATCCAGCAATTTCTTCTTATCACCTCTTTGAGGAACAGTAACATTTACCTCTTTAAGTTCAATCTCCGGGATAAATGGCAGAATTATTTCTTTTGCTTTACTCGAAAACCGTCTTCTTATATCAATAAAAACAATCGGTAATATTTCTTCTTTTGTCTCATCAAGTTTTTTCCTGACTTCTACCGTATGTGACTGAATTACTGCTCCTTTTATCACCTTTAAATAATTAACATACGCACGCTTCTTGTCATCAATTATTGAAAAAACATCCACATCTTTGATGCGTAAACTAACAATGGTTGAACGGCTCCGGTATTTCTCAAGTGTTTTTATTTTTTCTTTGATAATAGCTGCCTTTTCATATTTTAATCCGGTCGCAAATTCATCCATTAACTTCTTCAGGTATCTAATAACTTCCTGAATATTTCCCTTCAGAATATTTTTCACTTGTTTAATCAATTTTTCATAATCTTCTTCACTCTGCAGACCTTCGCAGGGAGCTTTGCAATTTCCCAGGTGATATTCAAGACAAATTTTTATTTTTCCTTTTGTAATGTTTTCCTGATTAAGTTTATAGGAACATGTTCTGAGCGGATACAACTTTTTTAATAGCTCAAGCAATGTTTTCACCATAGTGCCTG
Source organism: Bacteroidota bacterium (assembly GCA_030593185.1). Lineage (GTDB taxonomy): Bacteria > Bacteroidota > Bacteroidia > Bacteroidales > VadinHA17 > JADFUQ01. The sequence goes on along the minus strand of JAUVHQ010000041.1, from coordinate 1,812 downwards.
AGGTATACGGACCAAAATAATCTGATCCGTCATGAATAATATTCCTTGTAGAAAAAACCCTTGGAAAAGGCTCATTTTTAATACATATCCAGGGGAAAGTCTTATCGTCTTTTAACATTATGTTATACCTGGGTTGATGCTTTTTAATCAGGTTGTTTTCAAGCAATAATGCATCTGCTTCACAATCAACAACAATATGTTTTATTTCAGCAATTTTACTGACCAGGATCTTCGTTTTACCATAGTTTCTCCCAGTAAAATATGAAGAAACCCGCTTTTTTAGATTTTTTGCCTTCCCTACATATATCAAACTGCCATTATTATCAAAATACTGGTATACACCGGGCTTGCCGGGCATTACTGATAGTATGGATTTAATATAACCGGGTATATGTACAGGTTTGTCCATTCCCGAAATTTAGCAAATTTTATGTGATTTACGGAAGAAGAAGTGATGATGTAATAGAGGTAATGAGGTAATGAGGTGACTATTCGACTTTTGATCTCTTCTTAGTCCACAAACAATGACACCGGGGAAAAAGTGTTAACATCAAAAAGACCTTTATCGCTCAGTTTTAATTCAGGAATTACAAGAAGAGCCATAAACGAGAGTGTCATTAAGGGCGATTTGAATGAAGATCCAAGAGATTTTGCTAATTCGTTAAGTTCGGCATACCCGGATGCTGTTTTCTCTCCGCTTTCCGAGGACATTAAACCCGCAATTTCCAGGGGTAGTTGATAAATATTCCCTTTATCACTAATTGCAATACCACCTTTTAAAGAAATTACTGTATTTATAGCTTTTAGCAGATCTTTATCATTTGTTCCTACAGCAATAATATTATGACTGTCGTGAGCAATGCTTTGAGCCACAGCACCATCTTTAAATCCAATGCCATGAATAAATCCAATTGCAGGTTCGGAATTATTGTAACGGTTTACAACAACCATTTTCAATATATCATTTTCAACATCCGGGATTACGTGCCCGTTCCGGGTATTCGGTTTTACAACTATTGAGTCTGTAAATAACTGTCCGTCAAAACATTCTATAACCCTGATTTTCTTTCCTTTTTTTGTAACTACAAGGTCGTTTATTGATATTTCAGACCTTTTGAAATTGTTTACAGGTTTGCTTCCGGCATAGTTAAACAATAGCTTACCCCTGTCATACACTTTTACACCGTTAATATATGTTTCAAGGATATTGAAATCATTTAAATTATCTACGATTATAAAGTCGGCAGGATCTCCGGTCTGCAGTAATCCTATATTCAGATTGTAATGTTTAACCGGGTTAACACAAGCAGCTGTCAGCAGGTCAAACAGGTCGATCCCTTTCTCAAGACCTCTTTTAATAAGCAGGTTAATATGTCCTTTCACCAGATCTTCAGCATGGCAATCATCAGTACACAACATAACCTTTCCAGGATACTTTTTTATTAAAGAACAGAGAGCATTAAAGTTTTTTGCTGTACTACCTTCCCTTATCTGTATTTTAATTCCATTCTCAATTTTTTCAATAGCTTCATCAATATTTGCACATTCGTGATCAGTAGAGATGTTTGCACTAGCATATTTCTTTAATCTTTCACCTGTAACTCCCGGCGCATGTCCATCAATGGGTTTATTTAATTTTATTGCAGATCTTATCTTTCCCCAAACCTCCGTATCATCATATATTACCCCGGGGAAGTTCATCATCTCGGACAGGAATAAATAATCATCGCTTTTTAACAGCTCACCAACAATTTCAGCATTCAGAGTTGCACCTGATGTTTCAAAACCTGTAGCCGGTACACATGACGGCAC
>JAUVHQ010000302.1 GCA_030593185.1 Bacteroidota bacterium | reverse complement strand
AAAAAATATATATTGATACAGGACTGAGTTACAAGGATAAAACAATGATAACCGGGGGCGTAAAGGATGGAGATAAAGTAATTATTGCGGGATATACCGAGGTATCCGACGGAGTGAAAATTAACATTAAGTAAACAGACTGATAAACCAATACCGAAATGAGCATTAAGCCTAAGAAAGATAGTATCATAAGGGATTTTAAATTAACCACGGCTGCGTTAAAAAACAGGAATACCGTATTCCTTTTGACAGTTGTAATAATAGCTTTTGGACTGTTCTCATATGTAAATTTGCCAAAGGAATTATTCCCTGAAGTTGATATTCCAACAGTCCTGGTACAAACACCCTATCCCGGCAATTCTCCATTGGATATTGAAAACCTTATAACACGACCACTCGAAAAGGAAATTGAGACCATTAATGGCATTAAGGAATTAAGCTCAAACTCCATTCAGGATGCTTCACTTGTAATCATTGAATTCAACACTAATGTAAACATTGAAGATGCCGTATTGGATGTTAAAGATGCAGTGGATAAAGCTAAAAGTGAATTACCTAACGACTTATTGATCGATCCGGTTGTTATGGATATTGACTTATCAGAATTTCCCATAATCAATATTAATCTGTCAGGCGATTTTAGTCTTGAAGAACTAAAAAGATATGCCGAATACCTTGAAGACAGGATTGAGACAATTGATGAAATTTCAAAGGTTAAGATCAAAGGGATCAATGAAAAAGAGATTAAAATAAACATTGATATTCATAAGCTGGAAGCACTGGAATTGTCATTTTACGATATTGAGATTGCTATTGCATCCGAAAACATCTCTATGTCGGGGGGTGAAATAAAATTGGGGAACACCCGCCGGTCAATCCGTATAACCGGCGAATTTGAGAATATCGAACAGATAGGGAATGTTATAGTTAAACATGAAAACAACGATATCGTGTTTCTGAAAGATGTTGCTGAAGTGACAGAGGGTTATGAAGAACCCACCAATTTTGCACGCCTTGATAAAAACCCGGTTGTATCTCTCCAGGTTGTGAAAAAGAGTGGTATGAACCTGTTATCAGCCACCGATCAAATATTTAACATTGTTAATGAAGCCCGTAATAACGGAAATATTCCTGCTACAATGAGCATTTCCTTCACCAATGATCAGTCTGACATGATCAGAATGCAACTCAAAAATCTGGAAAACAGTATGATCATGGGGATAATTCTTGTGGTTTTAGTGCTTTTCTATTTTCTGGGGACAAGAAATGCCATGTTTGTCGGACTTGCAATTCCAATGTCAATGTTCCTTTCTTTTGTGATTTTAAGTCTGATAGGTCTCAAGATAAATATGATCGTTCTGTTTTCATTAATCCTGGCATTGGGAATGCTGGTTGACAATGCTATCGTAGTGGTTGAAAATATATACAGGTTCGTTGACAGGGGGTATAAACCACTTGAAGCAGCCAGGCAGGCTGTTGGAGAAATAGCTGTCCCTATAATTGTTTCAACTTTAACCACTTTGGCTGCATTTTTGCCTTTGGCTTTCTGGGGAGGAATGATTGGTGAATTTATGAAAAATCTGCCTATTACACTGATCATAGTTTTGACATCTTCTCTGTTCGTTGCCCTTATAATTATTCCTGTCTTCTCAGCCACATTCATAAATAGTCAGTATAAAAGGAATCGTAAAGCCCAAAAGAAAAAATCATACCGCAATGCAGCCATCCTGGCAGGAATTGCAATAGTATTGTATGTGGCCAAAATGTTTTTTATGGCTAATCTGTTGAGCATAATTGTTTTGATTGTCATATTCAATAATCTGTTTTTTAATAAAATTCAACGTTGGTTCAGGATAATTTTTCTGGTAAAACTTGAGAACGCTTATCTCAAAGTGTTAACTTTTGCATTAAAAGGGAAAAACCCAATAAAGTTTTTTGTCGGGACAATTCTACTATTATTCTTTACCCTGATTCTTTTTCAGGTCAGAAAACCGGATGTTAATTTTTTCCCGGAAAATGATCCGAATTATATCAATATTATTGCTGAGCTTCCTGTGGGTACCGATATAATGGTAACCGATTCAGTAATGAGAATGGTTGAAAAAGAGATAGACGAAATTCTGGACGAAGAGCGAAAAATTGTGGAATCAATACTTACAACCGTTGGAACAGGATCTTCAGACGCTTTTCAGACAGGAGACGAACCGAATAAAGGACTTACAACAATTACCTTTGTGGATTACCAGGAAAGGATTGGGATAAGTACATCGGATATAATGAAAAAATTATCCAATCACCTGATTGGGTATTATCCCGGAGTACAAATATCCATTGAAAAAGACGATATGGGTCCCCCTACCGGCAAAGCTGTTAATATTGAAATAACAGGGAGAAATTATGATCAGTTAATATATCTGACGGATTCTCTTCAGGCATTCATTGAAAAATCTAAAATTGAAGGAATTGAGGGACTGAAAATAGATCTTGAAGTGGATAAGCCCCAGTTATTGATTCAGATAGATAGAGAAAAAGCAAGAAGATTCGGCGTTTCAACAATGCAAATTGCAGGTACAATCAGAACTGCATTATTTGGCAAAGAAATTTCGGATTTTAAAATAGGTGAAGAGGAATATCCTATCCAGCTCCGGCTTCAGGACAAGTATCGGTACAGTGTCGCTTCATTAATGAATTTGAAAATATCTTTTAAGAATAATGGGAAAATGACACAAATTCCAATTTCTGCTATTGCTGACATAAAATACAGTACAACATATGGTGCAGTGAACAGGAAAAATATGGACCGGGTAATAACTTTGTATTCCAACGTGGTTGAAGGCTACAATGCCACAAAGATCAATAAGCAGTTAGAACTGTTGCTAGAGAATTATAATATGCCTGAAGGATACCGGTTTAGGTTTACAGGGGAACAGGAAGAGCAACAGGAGGCTATGAGTTTTTTGGGCAGAGCTATGCTAATTGCAATGGCATTAATATTACTTATCCTGGTAACACAGTTCAATTCCCTTGTTAGACCGGTTATCATCATGGCAAGTGTGATTTTTAGTACTATCGGGGTTTTCGGAGGGCTGTCAACTTTCAAAATGGATTTTATTGTTGTGATGACAGGGATAGGAATTATTTCACTGGCAGGGATAGTTGTTAATAATGCAATCGTTCTTATTGACTATATC
>JAUVHQ010000278.1 GCA_030593185.1 Bacteroidota bacterium | reverse complement strand
TCTTCCTCTCCCCGTTAAAAATGCTTCTTTTATACCCTGCATCCCGTAGATGATGCCTCCGGTAGGGAAATCAGGTCCTTTAATATACTCCATCAAATCATCAACCTCAATTTCATTATTATCGATATATGCAATTGTTGCGTCAATCACTTCTGAAAGATTGTGAGGTGGAATATTTGTCGCCATTCCGACAGCAATCCCTGATGCGCCATTAATTAATAAATTAGGTATGCGTGTAGGAAGTACTGTGGGTTCTTCAAGGGTATCATCAAAATTCAATTGGAAATTAACAGTGTTTTTATCAAGATCCCTCAGGATTTCTTCAGCAATTCTTTGAAGCCGGGCTTCAGTATAACGCATAGCAGCAGGACTATCCCCATCAACAGAGCCGAAGTTGCCCTGACCATTTACAAGAGGATAACGTAATGACCACGGCTGTGCCATTCTTACCATTGCTTCATAAACAGACGAGTCGCCATGTGGATGATATTTACCCAAGACCTCCCCCACTATCCTTGCAGATTTCTTATAAAGTCGATTTGAATAAAGCCCAATCTCTGACATACCGAACAATACACGCCTGTGTACAGGTTTCAGCCCATCCCGAACATCCGGTAATGCTCTGGAAACAATAACCGACATCGAATAGTCGATATATGCCGATTTCATTTCCTCTTCAATATTTATCTTTACAATTCTTTCTCTTTCTGGCATTTATAAAAATCTTTTTTAAGAAAAATTTGACACTTATATTTATTGTTCATTAATTTGCGAAAATAGTGATTTATTCTTTATTCTTAACCATTTGTAATGCTTAATTTTCAACACTTGTATGTTCATAATTGATTGCTAAATTTGCATAATTAAAGTTGAGTAGATCAGGAAATGATAAAATGAGTAAATGATAAAATGAGTAAATTGGAAGAGGTGAGGTTTTAACCGGATTTTATTGGTTGAAAAAGAATTTTGCGAGGAGCGAAGCGACGCGTTGTCCTGAGCAAAAGTCGAAGGAAAGCAAGCTCCAAAAAACAACCAGAATGCTAAATAAATGGACTGTCATAAGCTTTACGAAAAGTCATGAAAGATTGCTTTACTTCGTTCGCAAAATCCGTATACTTATTATGCTTTAACGGTATGTATACTGAATAGTAATAAAATTAAAAAAACAAGTCAAACTGGCGGATATATTTCTTTGGCATTTAAATTGAAGGGATAATGAAGTTACAAAATTCATAAAGTTAAAAGTTTATTAGGTTTTTGGCTCTTATTTCTTTTGCTTTTACCTTTATTCTTTTACCTTTAAGTAAGTTTTAATATTATAATTAAGTCTAATACATGATTTTACAAGAAACCAATAATGGATGCTAATTTTTCACAACGAATAAAAGATGTATTAAGTTACAGTAAGGAAGAAGCAGTAAGACTGGGTAATAATCAGATTGGCACTGAGCATTTGTTCCTGGGAATTTTGCGTGATGGAGAGGGATTGGCTGTTGATGTCCTGCTCACACTGGGAACCGATTTGGTTGACCTTAAGAAAACTATTGAAGGTAGTATTAAAAATAATTTAGCAGAGAATATTAGTGAAACTGACAATATTCCACTTCTTAAACAAGCTGAAAGGGTATTAAAACTTGTATATCTTGAAGCAAAATCCCTCAAACAGACAACTATTGATACCGGTCATTTATTATTAGCTATATTGAAAGATGAGGATTCGATTGTAACGCGATCTCTTAAGGAGCTTGATATAGATTATCAGACTGTTAAAACAGAACTGGATGGAAATAGCCCGCGGGCAACGGCAGATTTTCCAAGCGAAGAAGAGGAAGAAGAAAACCGTGGTTTCGGAGGCAGTAAAGGAAGCTCACAGCAAGCTGCTTCAAAAACCTCTTCTGATACACCTGTGCTTGACAATTTCGGGTCCGATCTGACTAAAGCAGCTGAAGAAAACCGTCTGGATCCTATAATTGGCAGAGAGAGAGAAATTGAACGCCTGGCTCAGATACTAAGTCGCAGAAAGAAAAACAATCCTATCCTGATTGGTGAACCCGGTGTAGGAAAATCTGCTATTGCTGAAGGACTGGCTATGCGGATTATTCAGAGAAAAGTGTCAAGGGTGCTTTTTGGAAAACGTGTTGTAACTCTCGATCTGGCTTCAATTGTTGCAGGCACAAAATACCGGGGACAATTTGAGGAAAGAATGAAAGCTATACTGAATGAATTGGCGAAAACACCTGATATTATATTATTTATCGATGAAATCCATACAATTGTTGGAGCCGGTGGTGCTACGGGTTCTCTGGATGCTGCAAATATGCTTAAACCATCACTGGCACGTGGTGAGATTCAATGTATCGGATCCACTACTCTGAATGAATACCGTCAGCATATAGAAAAGGATGGTGCCCTTGAACGAAGGTTTCAGAAAATTATGGTTAATCCGACAAATATTGAGGAAACACTGGATATTCTTAATAATATTAAAGACAGGTATGAAGAACATCATAATGTAGTTTATACCGAAAAGGCAATTGAAGCATGCGTAAAGCTTACTGCAAGATATATTACCGACCGGCATTTGCCTGACAAGGCTATTGATGCTATGGATGAAGCCGGTTCCCGTGTCCATATATCAAATATTGTTGTTCCACAGCGTATGCTTGATATTGAAAATCAACTGGAAAACACTAAGAATGAAAAAATAAAAGCTGTAAAAAATCAGAATTTTGAAAAAGCTGCAAGTTTTCGCGACAGAGAAAAGAATATGATTGAAGCTCTTGAGGAAGAAAAGAGTAAATGGGAAAAAGAACTCAGCAAAAACAGGGAAACTGTTGATGATGAAAAAGTTGCTGAGGTAATTGCAATGATGACAGGTGTACCGGTACAGCGTATTGCGCAAGCTGAGGGAGCACGTTTAATCAAGATGCACGATGAAATAAGCAACAAAGTTGTTGGGCAGGATGATGCAATTTCAAAAATTGTCAAGTCGATACAGCGAAACCGTGCAGGACTAAAAGATCCGAATAAGCCTATTGGTTCATTTATTTTCCTCGGTCCTACCGGAGTTGGAAAAACCCAGCTGGCAAAAATTCTGGCAGAATATCTGTTTGATACAATGGATAACCTGATTCGTGTTGATATGAGCGAGTATATGGAAAAGTTTTCCGTATCACGCCTTGTTGGAGCTCCTCCCGGATATATAGGCTACGAAGAAGGAGGTCAGCTTACTGAGAAAATCCGGCGTAAACCATATGCTGTTGTACTTCTTGATGAGATTGAAAAAGCACATAGTGATGTATTCCATATCCTGCTTCAGGTTATGGATGAAGGACAGCTTACTGACAGCCTGGGAAGAAGAGTTGATTTTAAAAACACCATTATCATTATGACCTCCAATATCGGAACAC
>JAUVHQ010000179.1 GCA_030593185.1 Bacteroidota bacterium | reverse complement strand
TTTTGAATATCGTAAGAGCATCTTGAAAATAACGTATTGCCTGATTAAAATCTTTCAGATTTTGATAACATATTCCAATGTTTGATAATAATAAAGCCTTATCGTTTTCATTTATTCCGGCTTCTTCCCCATATTTTATTGATTCGATGTACGATTCAGCAGCTTTATCATAATCTGCCAGTTGGATGTAATTATAACCTATATTGTTCTTTAATGCCGACATTTGAGCAAGGTTGTTTTTTGTCTCGTACCTTTCAAACAATATAAGATTATACTTTAATCCTGATTGATAGTCCTTTTTTTTGTTATAAGAACGTACTAAGAAGTAGAGTGGTTTGATGTCTTCATTCCCTGATTGTTGTTGTAGTGTTAGTAGTTTTTTAATGAAAAAAATTGCTGAGTCATATTTCTCTTCCAGATATAAAGCATCACCTATATTTTCGAGTAATTCAGAGCGGTTAGTAATATTGTTTGTATTTGTGTAAAGAAGCGCTTTCTTATAATATTCTCCCGATTTTTCGAACACTTTTACTTTATAGTAATCATCTGCAATGGCGGAATAAACAATTTGCAGGGCAGCTGAATCTTGTTGACCCTCGAGTGTGTTTGCAGCCCTAAGGTAGTAAGGTATAGCTTTTTCGGTCTGACCGGTTTTTGAATAGATGTTAGCAATAAGAATCAGATCTGATGTCTCAATATTTTCGTTTTCTGTTCTTAATGCATATTTCAATGACTGGTTAGCGTAATTGAGTGCTTTATCCGAACTGTCCTGTTCAAATAAAATCCTGGCTTTTGTATATAAAATAATTGCAGTAACTGAGTCGGAGAAGATAGTATCTGTTTCAGCAACAAAAAAATCATTTTGTTGCGCATATAACGCATTACATGCTATTAATAAGATTGAAAGTATAATATTTTTTATGTTAATAATTCCGGACATAATAAAATATTAGTCAGTGTTTTGATACAGACCTTTAATTAATTTAGGTTATAGGACAATCCAAATCGTATGCTCCTTCCCAGTTGCGGGTTGTAAACCAGATTCTCGTCCAGTATTGTGGCATTTAACCCACCGTATTTCTCATCCAATACATTGGTCACCTTAACAAATGCACGGATATTCGGACTGATATTATAACCTGCCATTATATTTATAGTGTAATATCCGTCAATATCTTTAAACAATTTATCATAGATATTTTCAAGCGGGATCAGCAGTCGCAACCATTTGGTCATCCATGTATTTTCCATATGGATGTAAAGTTTATCTACCGGATAAAATGAAACTTTCAATTTTCCCTGATGTTTTGGAGTTAGTGTAAAATATTCCTGAACTAATTCTGTAACATTCGGTAACCGGTCCCTGCGATCCTGAAATAATAAACTTAGTTCAGCGTCAAGCTTAATTGACTTAATAAGGTTATTAATCCGGAAAGTAGTCTGACTTCCATATACCCGGGATAATGATTCCTTATTATTGACACGGGTAGTGACTGAATCGTTAATAGCTCCCGGAAGACTAAAGGCGGTCACCGGCATTGTTTCAACTACTATATGATTCCTGATCTGGTAAAAGAAAAATGATTGATTTACAGAAACACGTTTGAATATTTTTGTGTTAAAACCTAACTCTAACTCTTCAAATTTTTCCGGAAGCAGTTTTTTATCCGGTACCATAAGATAATTCACCTGGTTCTCATCTATTGGGTAAGCCAGGGATTGAAAAGCAATGGAAGAGGGAGGTGCTTTATACGCTGTACCAGTCGACAACCGGACGGATGTTTTATTATTGAATTTGTATAATACGGCTAGTTGGGGGCTGAAACTGTTTCCATACAATGTGTTTATGTCATACCTTATTCCTCCCATAATCCTGAATTTACTTCTTAAATAGTAGAATTGCAGAAACTCCGACAGGTTGCTGAATGATAAAGGATTATACCCGAAATTACCCAGTAAAGTATCTCGGATGGAGACTGAATTGCTGAATGGTTTATAATCTTTTTTATTGAAAGGGTTATACAGATAGTTCGTTACCGGAAGATTCCCTGATTTCTGGTATGAGAGACCGGCAACCATTTCCATGTTTTTTGTGGGCGAGAATGAAACAAGCTGTTCAAATAGAATATCATCAGAAGCAGAATACCTGTAAACTTTATCGGAAGAGGGGATGAAAGTAACGCCCTGGCTGGAAGTATTATCCATCCTGTAAACCAGGCTCGATAAATTTGTTGTAGTGGATACTTTACCAATATCTTTTGAAAAACTTAATGTTGTACGTTGAATATTTTCACCCCAGTAATTTTGTGGGTTGTTATATTTATAGAAAACAGGAGATAATCCAACAGAGCTATGAGTCCTTCTGTACATATTATCATATGATAATTTCAGTCCACGATATTCCATCTGAAGTCCGATCATATGCGATGATGATGAGAGCCTCTCCATCTCAGGGTGGGTTAAACTGCCCTCATAATGCTCGCCGAAATACTGACTCTTAAAACTGCCCGGGTCTATACCATTTTCAAATAATATCTCTTCAGTTATATCAAGTGGTTCATATTCTGTGCCGCCAATGTTAATATTTTCCTTGTGCTTTTGATAATAATTAAGTGGATTATAAACATCCTGACCGGAGTACCGGATGTTCATATCATTATATTCGGTTTTGTTTCCATAGAAACTGTATTGGAGAATGTTCTTGTTCTTTCCTGCTTTCCCTCCAATCATAAAATTGATATAGTTATATTCATCCGGGCCAAGGCTGATATCACCGCTTACAAAGGTTCCCTGGTCTGCCTTTCTGGTAATTATATTTATTACACCGGAAACAGCATCTGCTCCATATACGGCAGCAGCTGTACCATATATTACCTCAATTCTTTCAGCCTGCCTGATGGGTAATTGAGCCCCGATTGGCATACCGGAAACAACGGATGGCTTTACCGGGAGCCCGTTTACAAGGATCTTGGTATATAAATTTCCGGTTAAGCCCCTGATCTGAAAACTTTCCCCAAGTTCACCTGATCCTGGTTGTGAAATTTTTATTCCGGGAAGCGACCGGAGTACATCAATAAGAGAAGTATACTGGTTTCTAATAATATCTTCATTGGTTACAATATATGCAGTAAATGGTAAATCTTCCAGACTTTTGGATATTCGACCGGCTGTAATCAGATTTTGTTTCCCGGAATCTGCGAAAAGTACAATATCCTCTAATCTTAAAGTGTCTGGTTGAATATAAAAAATATTTGTGTCAGTTTGGGCGTAAGTTGTTGATTGTCCAAAAGTGAATATTGAAACCAAAATAGAATATAGAATAATTGGGGAGTAGATTCTATTTTTTAATATTTTTACTATAATAGCCAAACCTGTTATTTTTATTGAACCATAGAATGGTTATTCTGTATGCTATGGTTTTTCAGGTTTCCAAATTACAAAAAGAAAACGCTAATTGAAAAAATGAAATTATTTATATATTGTAAAAAGAAAAGAATAACGTTATTAATAACGTTATTAATAACGTAATTAAACTTGTTTGTTGCTATAATTTCATAATACTGGCAGCACTTTCTTGAAATAATTACCTGGTGAAAAATAATATATATTGTTATTTTTGATTGTTATATTCTTAATACAAAAACCAGACACATGAAAAAAACCATTTTTACACAATTATTTCTGCTTGTTAGCTGCAGTTTACTAGCTCAGCAAGCGGGTAACTTTTCGGGTCTTGACCTTAATATGGGAAATCTCTACCGTCTTTCGAATGCGAAAACGCGCTCAATAAGCCCTGAGAATTTTACCGGGGAAAAAGGAAAAGGAGGAATGGCAATCCTGGAAGAGGGCAGTGCAGCACATGCCGCCCGGGATCTTGGACAGGGTTGGAAAGTAAATCCGTATGTGCGTATTAAGCCAGGGGAGATTTTTACAATGGCTGAAATATCAGGTGAAGGTGCAATCCAGCATATATGGATGACTCCTTCAGGTAACTACCGCCTGAGTATTTTCAGGATCTATTGGGACGATGAAACCGAACCCTCAGTTGAGGTCCCTGTGGGCGATTTTTTCTGTACAGGCTGGGGTAACGGGAACGAGCCGGAGATACGTTCATTGCCAATATGCGTGAACGCCCGAAGTGGATTGAATTCATACTGGCAGATGCCTTTCAGAAAAAAATGCCGTGTAACCATGGAAAACCTTGATGATAAGGAAATGGTCCTTTACTACCAGGTAGATTATACTTTAACAGATATCCCAGGCGATGCTGCATATTTTCATGCCCAGTTCCGCAGGACAAATCCTTTACCTGATAAAGAGGATTATACAATTGTCGATGGTATAAAAGGAAAAGGTCATTTTGTGGGGACTTATCTGTCACGTGGTGCTAACAGCCCGGGTTGGTGGGGTGAGGGTGAAATTAAGTTTTTCATGGATGGGGATACTGAATTTCCAACTATTTGCGGCACCGGAGAGGAAGATTATTTTTGCGGTTCGTATGGCTTTGAAATGAGGAAGAACGAACAAGAACAAGACATATATACCTCGTTTACAACACCATATACAGGGTTTTATTTCCTCGATCCATCTAAATCGGGAACTCACTTAAGTCGTGTAGGCGAATATCGCTGGCATATTCTTGATCCTGTCAGGTTTGAGACAGACCTGAGGATTACTATTCAGAGTCTTGGCTGGCAGAGTGGGGGAAGATATTTGCCGCTAGAAGACGATCTTTCATCAGTTGCATATTGGTATCAGACAGAACCGCATAATCCGTTTCCTGAACTTCCTGATAAAGAAAAGCTGGTAATAATTGATTGATTATGGAATAAAGGCGCCTACGCTAAAGCTTCAGCGACAGCGTACTGAGGCTGTAAAATTCATTTTTAGAAAAACACTTAAACAAATAGAATAAAAATGGTCAGATCAATATTAATCCTACTTGTGTGGATAATTTTTATCCTGCCTTCCGGTTCACAGGATAAGCAAAAAAAACTAAAACTTTGGTACCGACAACCTGCTTCACAATGGGATCATGCTATGCCAATTGGAAATGGCAGGTTAGGTGCAATGGTGTTTGGCGGGGTGCAATCAGAAAAAATCGTTCTTAACGAAGAAAGTATCTGGAGCCATGACGGAGAATATGCAGATAGTGAAGGAGCATATAAATATGTAAAAGAGATACGACAATTATTATTTGACGGGAAATACAAA
>JAUVHQ010000115.1 GCA_030593185.1 Bacteroidota bacterium | reverse complement strand
ATACCAGGTACAAAATACCTGCAACAATTCCCGGAAGGGGTATAAAGTAAAGGAACAATTTATTGAGTGGTGCGAAGAAAATACTGGTGAAAACTATAGCAGATACCGCACCTGAAGCTCCTACGGAATTATACCAGGTATTTTCTTTGTGTTTTAAAAGTGTTGTGGTTGTGGCGAATAGAATACCTCCGGCATATAATAATATGAAACTTATATTAGGATTCTTAAGCAATCCGGCTATCGCGAGTTGTTTAAAATATTGTTCAACTATAGTGCCAAATGAAAATAAAACGATCATATTAATGATAAGATGCATCCAGTCGGCATGTAAGAAAGCATGGGAAAAAAGGCGGTAGTATTCTTTTCTGTGATATACCCGGAAAGGGTTAAATTGCATTTTTGATATAAGACCAGGACGACCAAAAGAAATAATAGTAATAACTGAAGTGATAATAATTATCCCTATTGTCATTGTAATTTCAGGTTTTGTTACTAACTAATTCTACTTTACTGATCAACTCCAAAACTCTAAACAATGTGAGCGTTTATTTGTTGATTTGTGGATAAGTTTATTTGTAAGATTAAGTAATGATAAACATATTAACTCCTAAACTTATACACTTATAAACTTTTTATCACCTCATTACTTCACCACACTAATGCAAAATTTTAAAGATCAATTCTTTTAACAAATTCCCGGAGTCAATACCGGTGTTGCCCCAGCCCTTTGATTTCAAATCATACTCTCTCAGCAATGAAATTATTTCAACAAGTTTCTGTGAGCTGTAATTGCTGGCTGCTTTCTTATATTCATTTACAAAAAAAGGATTAATTTTTAGTTCAGAGGCTATTGTTGCAGACGACTTGTTTTTCAAGGAATGGTAGGCCAGAACCTTGCTGAAAAAGAAATGCAGGGATGAAATAGTAAGTGTAATTGGATTCTTTTTCGGGTTTGCTGCAAAATAGTTAACAATACGATTTGCTTTAAGAATGTCTTTAACGGATAAAGCATTTGTTAGTTCAAAATTATTGAAATCTTTGCTTATCCCAATATTTTCTTCAATAGTTTCAAGATCAATTTTTTTGATATCCGGTGAAAGTGCAATAAATATTTTTTCCAGTTCACCGACTATCTTACTGAGATCAGATCCCAGATATTCGGTTAACAATAATGAAGCTTCAGGAGTAATATAATAATTGCGTTCCTTCAAATAGTTGATTATCCAATCAGGTATTTTGTTGTCATACAGCTTATTAGATTCGAACACCAAGCCATTTTCTTTCAATATATTATACAATTTTTTTCTTTTATCAATTTTTTTGTATTTGTATGCAATAACCAGAAGGGTTGACTTAAGCGGGCTTTTTACGTAATAAATTAGATCTTCAAGTTTATCCAGATATTGGGCTTCCTTAACAATAACAACCTGATTATTTGCCATCATAGGGAATTTTTTAGCTGCATTTATTATTGTTGGAACATTGGTGTCACGGCCATAAAAGATAGTCTGATTAAATGGTTTTTCTGATTCTGAGAGGATATTATCAACTATATAATTCGTTATCTTATCTATGTAGTAGGGTTCTTCTCCATGGAGAAAATATATGGGTTTAAAATTCTTATCTTCCAGATCCTGAATGATTTGGTTGTAAGTCATTTGTTAAAATTTAAGATGTTTCACTGAAGAACCTTTATTGATCAATTCCAGCAATGAATCTATTCCGATTTGCAAGTGTTCCTCCACAAAGCTGTATGTTACTTTTTTATCACTTTTTGTTGTTTTAATTCCGGTTGAAATCATTGGTTGGTCCGATACTAACAGAAGTGCGCCTGATGGAATACCATTGACGAATCCTACGGTAAAAATAGTCGCAGATTCCATATCAATTGCCATAGCTTTTGTCTTTCTAAGGTATTTTTTAAACCTTTCGTCGTATTCCCAAACCCTGCGGTTAGTTGTAAAAACAGTGCCGGTCCAGTAGTCACGTCCATGATCCCGTATTGCAGAAGAAACTGCTCTTTGCAGGTTAAAAGCAGGTAACGCAGGGACTTCGAGAGGGAGATAATCGTTTGAAGTACCATCGCTTCTAATAGCTGCAATAGGGAGTATAAGGTCGCCAAGTTTGTTTTTCTTTTTCAGTCCTCCGCATTTTCCAAGAAAAAGGACAGCTTTTGGGTGAATTGCACTTAACAGATCCATTATTGTTGCAGCATTAGCACTTCCCATTCCAAAGTCAATGATTGTAATACCCCTGGCGGTTGCATTTATCATATTTTCTTTTGTCCCTTTTATCGGTACATTACACCAGCGGGCGAATAATTCAACATAATATGAAAAATTTGTTAGTAATATGTACTTGCCAAAACTATTGAGATCAATACCTGTATACCGTGGTAACCAGTTTTCAACTATTTCTTTTTTTGTTTTCATTACACATATTTCAAATTATTGACTCTTTGTAAAAAAGAATAAGTTATTTTTGCGAAGATAGTAAAAACAAGTATACAATTTGGAGAATTTAAGCTTACCGCCATATGATTTCAGGTATACTGTAAAAGAAAATAAAAAGTATATTTTCGATATAATAAGAAAGAAATATGTCTTGCTAACACCAGAAGAGTGGGTAAGGCAAAACTTTATACGTTACCTGATAAATGAAAAAGGTTACATTCAATCGTTGGTACGGGTTGAGATGTTTTTTAAATTGAACCGGCTTTCAAAAAGAGCGGATATTGCATTATTTAACAGGAACGGGCAACCCAAAGTACTTGTCGAATGCAAATCTCCTAAAGTGACGATCAGTCAGGTTGTTTTTGAGCAGGTGGCAAGATATAATTTAAGTTTTAAAGTTGACTTCTTAATAGTGACTAATGGATTGCAACATTATTGTTGCAAGATGGATTATAAACAAAAATCCTTTTCTTTCATGAATGAAATACCCGGTTTTGAAGAGATATAATTCTAATTGTCAGTATTAAGAAGTTGAAGAAAATATTCATTTTTTCTTCCGGCAGGTGTTTTATTCCACTCTTTTTTTTCTCCTGTGATCCTGAATCCGTGTTTTTCGAATAGCTTAAGACTTGCTGTATTCTCTACTTCTACATTAGCAAATAATTGATGTAGCCTCAGGATTTCAAAAGAGTAGTTGATCAGGGCCTGTAGGGCTTCAGATGCATAACCAATTTGCCGGAGTTCCTTATTCATTATAAGAATACCAATACCTGCTCTTTCATGAAATGGATCATAATCAAAGAGATCAATTGTTCCTATAGTTTGCACAGGTGTTTTACTTTGCAGATCGATCATAAACCGTTGTTGCCTGGTTTCATAGATGTCTTTATGCGAATTCTCAATAAATTGCTTGAGAATATACTTTGAAAAAGGTGAAGTGGTATTGCCTGCCTGCCATACAGAAGTGTTATTTTCCCATTCGTAGAGTAATTCAAGATCTTCCGGCTCAGGGGCTCTGAGTGATATATTTTTGTTCTTTAGATAGTTTTTATCCAATTGTCTGGAGATTATCTTTATGTGAAAGTTTATTTGTTGATTTGTTAATGAGTTTATTTGTAAGATGTTAATGTGATACCTAAACAGATAAGTATCAATGGTCTGTTTAGAAAAAAAACTTCTTAACCCCTAAACTTATAAACTCATAAACTCCTTACTTTTTTCTTTTTACTTCCTACTTCTATTATTCAACAGTTTGCCGATAAACTTTTTTAATAAATATTTGTTCAGGATATCCCATATTTATTATGTCCGTTCTATGTTGTTCAGCTTCTTCAAGAGTTCTTAGTCTGCCTGTAGTATAACGATAAAACAGGTCTTTTCCGAAAAGAACTTTCACATCATCAAGTCCAATAAAAAAAGAAATATCAACAGGGTTATAAAGTGCCATAAGTTGAACGGTAAAGTATAAAATCTCTCTGTTGTCTTCATCAGTTGCATCAACATCTTTTGTTTCAACATCTGTAATGAGTAATGAAGAGTCAATTGATTCGACTACAGTTACCTTTGAGAAGTCTATTATGACATGTACAGGTTTCTTTTCAACAAACGTACTATCAGGTTCCAGTCTGACATCTATATTTATTACAGACTCCGGACTATCCTCATCAAGGGAAAGTTCTTTAGTTTGTTTGAAATAACCTATCCCTTCATAAATAAGTTCATAATCTCCAGTACCAGTAATAAAATTGTACAGACCGGTAGATTTATTCGGGTAACTTACGTCAATAGTATCGTTACTGATGGTATCAATAAGACTGATTGGGAAATCCTCATTAAACAAAAATGCAGGATCCGGTACACTTATTATTCCTCTAATTTCAAAAACAAGTTCAATTTTCTTCGTGAAGAGATTTATTTTGAATATTTCTTTCTCTTTATAACCTGTAAGCATTGAATAATAAGCAGTTGTTCCATCTCCAAGGGGCTGGAAGAATAGGTCATCATCGGTGGTATTAATTGGATAACCTATATTTTCAGGTTTTTGCCAGATGTTGTTCTTCTTTTTTGCCTTAAATATATCGTATCCTCCTATGGTGTAATGGCCTTCGGAGCTGAAAAACAGGATAGAATCATTATTGGTTAGGAAAGGAGTGTCTTCATTGAAAGGCGTATTTATTGAAGCACCAAGATTATTAGCAGGACCCCATGTTCCATCAGATTGTAATTCAGACAGATAAATGTCTGATCCTCCTTCTCCTTCATCCCGGTTACTGGTAAAGAATAATGTATTACCATCTTTACTGACACTTGCATGTGACTCGTAATATTTTGTATTGATGTTATTGTTAAGCTTCATTATCTTGCTCCAGGAACCATCGGAATAATTACTTACATAAATATTTCCAACAAAGTCATCCGCTTTGTAGATGAATAATTGTGTGCCATCATAATTCAGAGAGGAAGATGAGATATCTCTTTGATTTGAGAGCTGACTGGTTATTTCGGTTGGAGGGCCCCACTTACCACTAACTTTCTGTGACATATAAATAGAATTTTCCTCTCCCATATCACATGTATAAACTATAGTATTCCCATCTCCTGAAACAGCCGGTTTGTAATTAATAGCAACAATATTTATTTTTTCCCCAAGGGTTTTCTTAGTAAAATCCAGTGGGGTTTCCATTATTTTTTTTGCATTTTTACATGCCATAATCTCCTGATCAACAAAATCGGAGTTAACCATTCTACCCTCACCTGATAACAGATCCTTGAACTTTGCATATGTTAAGATGGCTTTATCAAGGTTGTTATTGATCCGGAATGCGTTTCCAAGTGAAAAATATGCATCCAATGGTGCCCTTTTTTCATTGAACCGTGTTATTTTGGCTCCATATTCAGCATTTGTTATGGCACTTTGAAGGAAGGGAATGGCTTTTGTCTTTTCATGAGGTATATTTAGGTAACAATTACCTATCTTATATTGAATATTGGCATTTTCAGGCATCATCTGGTTTAAAACCATATATATTTCATTAGCCTTTTCATATTCACCGTATAAATAGTGAGATTCGGCTACAATAAAGAAATCTCTCATCTGGGACTTGCTCTGGGCAAGTGACACAGACATGCTAAGCCAGACGAAAACAGCAAATAAGTAAAATATTTTTCTCATACCTGAATAATCTAAATATGAACAAATATATTGTTTAAAACATTGTTTTATAATGATTCCTCTAAACCTTGAAATACATTAAAGGACTATTCTTCATATTTAAAGTAATAATTTCCTGATTCATTTAAATAAGTGAATTTGCCTTTTGCTTTGTCATAATATATTGTAGCAATAACTTTGTTAGTTAGTTTATCTATAATTTTGATATTGAAATCCTTATCTATCACCAGGGTTTTGCCATTCATATCAACAGGTCCTGAAAACTCACTCACAGGTTTCTTTTCATCAGGTATGATCAAAATCCTGTAGATATCCTTATTGCCAAATCCCTCACGGCTGATTTTTGATATATAACCAATGTATCTATTTCCTACAGGATTGTAAAAAATATTATCACTGGTTGTATTTACCGGATATCCGATGTTTGTCGGATTGTCCCATTTACCGTTTTCTTTCAATCCCGAGTAAAATATGTCAAAACCTCCCATGTTATAATGTCCCTCCGAACTAAAATAGAGTATCTTCCCATCAGCAGAAAGGAAAGGAGTTTCTTCATTATAAATGGTATTTATTTTGGAACCAATGTTTTCAGCGGGTCCCCATTGCCCGTTTTTCATTTTCTTTGAACTATATATATCCAGTTCCCCCTCGCCCCCTTTCCTGTTACTGGTAAAATACAGAGTATACCCGTCAGAAGAAACAGTGGCATGAGTTTCAGCATGGTTTGAATTTATATTTTCACCCAGCGGTTCCATATTTGTCCACCATCCGTCTTTAAACTTACTTATATATATATCCCGGTTGTTATTACTGCCTTTTACCAGGAACAACTCTTTCCCATCATAAGAAAGACATGTAGGGACAACATCACCATCCGAACCAACCTGGGGTGTAATATTTTCAGGATCAGTCCATTGTCCGTTTATTTTTTTCGATTGATATATAGCGTTATAAAACTTCAAATCTGTCATGAATACAATAATATTTTCATCCTGTGATATGACAGGATTATAATTGGCTGAAGAATTATTTATTGGCTCTCCAAGGTTTGTTTCTTTAATCTTGATAGGAATGTCCTGAATGATCTTTGCTTTTCCGCATGAACTTATTTCATTATTAACCAGGTTCAGGTTATAATTATCTTCAAAATCAGGCATAT
>JAUVHQ010000193.1 GCA_030593185.1 Bacteroidota bacterium | reverse complement strand
GCGGCTTACAGCTCCCTCTTTTTCAAGGGTTGCAGAATTTACTCCCAATTCCTTTTCCTTTATCCTGTTTGAATATGCTACAACAGAACCGATGAAATAGTCAGAACTTCCGGGAACAGCTGTAATTTGATGAGCTATCATTCCTCCTGTACAACTTTCAGCTGTACAAAGTGTTTCACCTTTTTCTTTAAGTAATACTCCAATGCTTTTCTCCAATGAATCATCCTGTTCACCGAAAATATACTTTGGGATGATCTTATAAAGCCTGTTAATTTCCCTATAGATCATTTTCTTAATTCTCTCTTCCCTGTCTCCCCGGCCTGTTAATCTAAGTTTAATTACTCCTTCAGTCGGCAGATATGCCAGTTTAATTTCCGGTGGTAATTGATCCTCAAAACCTGAAAGTATTTCGGCAAGCTTTGCCTCAAAAGTCCCGTATGTAAGTATGTTCCTGTGAATAATTACAGGGGTTTTGAAATACTGACTGATAGATGGAAGTATCTGTTTCATCATGAATTCTTTCATCTCATATGGCACACCGGGCATTGAAATCACCACCTTTCCTTCATGCTCAAACCACATAGCAGGAGCTGTACCCGCGTAATTGATAAATATTCGGGCTTTCTCCGGTACCTCAGCCTGTTTCCTGTTCAGGTCGTTCATTGCAATTGACCTTTTTTTCAGCATCTTCTCAACCTGGTTGTATACCTTTTCGTTTCGTACCAGCGAACTGTTAAAATATTCGCTAAGCGTATATTTTGTTATGTCATCCCTGGTAGGGCCGAGACCTCCGGTTATCAACACAAGCTCTGTACGCTTTAAAGCGTCATTTAAGGCATTAACAATATGATTTTTATCGTCGGATATAGTTGATACCTGGTAAACATCTATGCCAATTTTATTCAATTCCTGCCCCATCCAGGCTGCATTTGAGTTAACAGTCTGGCCTATAAGTAGTTCATCACCAATGCATATTATCTCAGCTTTCATCTTCTAGCTACAAAATATTTATATAAGAAAATTGGAATTACGAAGATACAAGAATAATTGTATCTGGTTTAAAATGAAAATGGAATAAACATAGTAGTACTCTTCATGTATTTCAGATACTCATCACCGTAGTAATTTATATTTTCTGTTTCTTCTTTCTTTGCTGTCAGGAACAGAAAGATGGTTGTAACCATTACTGTAATCAACGTTGTCCATGTTATATTCTTTAGAAATGTCCCCCATCCAAAGAGAAGAAGTGAACAGTAAAGGGGATGGCGAATATATCGATAAACGCCGGTAGTTACCAGCTTTCCGGTCTTTTCAAGTCCGAACAATGAAGGATCATTTCTTTTCGGGTCGGTTCCTCCAATCTTCCGCAGCAGGTAAAAACCATGTAGAGCCAGGAATAATGAGAGAATAAGAATGATCCATGAGATTATCTGATAAAAACTAAAAGGATCAGAAAACCATTTATCAATATTAATCAGGATCAGTACGAGTATAGCTTCAAAAGCAAAAAAGCGGTAAAACCCATGTGTGAGTATATTCAGAATTGAAGCACGCGACAAATAAATGATCCCTGTAGAAACAACTATAAAAACGAGTATCTTTAGATGTAAGATCATATTTTTATTGAAGGAAGTATAAAAATGAATCATTTTCTGAACTACCAACATTGTAATTCATTTAAAATGATATCTCAACTTTTCAATTTGAGCGGGAAAGGGGATTCGAACCCCCGACCCTCAGCTTGGGAAGCTGATGCTCTACCCCTGAGCTACTCCCGCTTATCGGCTCAAAAATAATAAAAATATCTTTCAGTAATCGAACCTTATTCAAACTTCATATTTCACAATTCAAACTTCCATTGAGCCTTCCACCGGACTTGAACCGGCAAACCCAAATTTCAATATATTTTGAGCCACCTACGGGAATCGAACCCGTGACCTGTTGTTTACGAAACAACCGCTCTGACCATCTGAGCTAAAGTGGCAAAGGACTTATACAGTATTATTTACAAAATTAATCAACATTTTTTTCTTTCACTATTTTAACTCTGCCAGTCTCTCAAGCCTTTGAAGCAACGGAGGGTGAGAATAATGAAAGAAGACAACAGCCGGATGAGGTCTCAGGTTACTTAGATTTTTCACCGATAGTTTTTTTAATGCAGTCATTAAAGCATCTTCGCTATAATGTTTTCCTGCAAATGCATCTGCTTCAAATTCATTTTTCCTCGAAAAAATATTCATTCCCAGTCCCAGCACAGTGGAAACAGGGCTATAGAGTATTCCAAACGCTATTAATCCTAAATGAAACCCGGTCTGATCAGCCCCAAGCGCCTTTGATAATTCAGGATTACCAATAAGAAGAGACAGTATATATAAAGTTAATCCTGTTTGTAAAACAGAAATTATGATTCCTTTCTTAGTGTGCTTTTTCTTATAATGTCCAATTTCATGGGCTAAAACTCCTACTATTTCATCCGTTTCAAGATCTTCAATAAGCGTATCAAAAAGAACAATTCTTTTCTTAGCTCCAAGTCCACTGAAATAGGCATTAGCTTTTGTAGAACGTTTTGATCCGTCAATTACATAGATGTTATCCAGTTTAAAATCGACATTTTCAGCAAAATTTCTTATGGCTGTTTTCAATTCCCCATCTTCAAGTGGAGTTTGCTTATTAAACAATGGGACAATTAGTGTTGAATAAAACATTGTCATAAACACCATAAATCCGCTTATTAACAGCCATGTATAAATCCAGAACATATTCCCGGTTAGCATGTAAAACCAAATGACAAGCGCAAACAGTCCACCTCCAATAATTAATGACAACATCCATCCTTTCACTTTATCAAGAAAAAACGTTTTCAGAGTAGTTTTATTAAAACCATACTTTTCCTCAATCACAAAAGTATCATAAAGACTGAAAGGTGTATTTACTATATCCATTGCCAACCCGAGAATTCCAAAAAATATCAGTGCAATAACAATCTGATTTGCACTAATTTCCCTTGCCCAGTTGTCAACAACTGCAAATCCAGCCAGAAATAACATGGCAACCATGATAGTAAGGCTGAATGAAGAAGTCAATAATCCGAATTTTTGATTTTCCTTTTCATATTCCTGCGATTTTTTATACCGGTCAGAATCATAAATTCCTTTTAGTTCATCAGGCAATATACTGCTCCACCTTGTTGAATTGAGGTATTCCAGCAATCTCTCAAGTGCAAAATCAAAAACCACAATGGCAAGGATGATATAGAATATTGTATTATACATGAAAATTAAAAATTAGAAATTAGAAATTATTAAGTGCGCAAAAATAAGAAAAGTTTGAAGAATGTAAAAGAGGGATTAAAGGGAATAGAGGGAATAGTGGGAATAGTGGGAATAGTGGAATATTGAAAGCTCGTAAGGCTTGTAAAGTTCAACGCTTACTTTTAACTTTTAACTCATTTTAGTTTACTCCTCTGTCCAAATATACTTATTATAGAGGCGTATTCTATCAAGCAGTACCTTCTGATACTGTTCTACTGACTCCTTTTTATCCAGAGAATATGATTTTTTCGTCCAATTTAATGCGGCATCGAGGTTATCATACATTTCTGATACCAGCGCCATATTGAGGGCTGCACGGGAAGCTATTTTAGTATCCGGTCCATAGACCAGAACTTTCCAAATTTCAGCAGCCTCCAGCCATTTCTCTTCCTTTGCTAATATAGCAGCTTCAATAAGGTCAGGATGCCCGCGGATAAAATAAAACCTGTCGACCTCCTCCCACTGTGGTATAAGTCTTTCTCCATAATAAAAACCAGCCCAATATGCTGCTTCATATATTGCAGCATATTTCGAAGGAAGGTCCCTTAATGCAGTAAACCTTGTCAATCCTGTTGATTCCCAAAAAATTGTATCACTATAATTATATTCTTCCATCAATTGTTTCCTGTCCGGATCATATATCCTGAATAAAGCTGATAAAGATACTTCCAGTTTACCAATCTTGTAATACAATGCGCTAATATCCCTATCTATAATACCAAATGCAGTCTTTATTGAATAGAAATGTTTTACAATGAAACCATCCAGTGAAATTAAAACATCAAACCTGTTTATGTCTGAAATAGCTCCAATTGTATCCCAGTTCATAGGTTTCAGCTCAATATCGAAATTTAATGAATCCTTTACCTCTCTTGTTTTTTGAACAATAGTCACTGTATCAATTAATTCAGAACTATACAACGCATCTTTAATTCCTTCAAAAAGTTTTTGATGCGCAATATTATAAATCACCAATGAATCAATCCTGTTCTTTTTCCAATTATTATAACTTTCATTGGCAGTTGGAAAATTTAATCTGTTAACCAGGGTAATATGATAAGTACTATCAGGAAACTTCACTTCCGGAGGATCATAAACCCGGATAGGAACAATCGAAGTAGTTATGCATGAGTTGAGGGAAACGATCCCGCAAAAGGTAAACAAATACATTAAATTGCGAAAAAGCATAGGTGTTTAAATAAATAAAAACTGTTAGTTTTATTGCAAGCACTATATACTTACCGGTAACTATTCAGTGTATTAAGTTTAAAATTGGCTAATCTCATAATACTTTGCATTTTTTAGTCGGCAATCTTCAGTCGGCAGTCGGCAATCTGAAGACAGGACTATTTATACTTTTCGATCCCGATTTATCAGGAATGTGATTAAGTGATCGTATATTATAATTGATTGGTTGTTATTTACTTTTTTGCCGATTGCTGACTGTGGACTGCCGACTGATTTACTACCTGAACTGTTTGACTTTTTTTTCAAGTAACAGTACATACTCTTTTATTACCGGGGCTTCGTTTATACCACCTGCTTGTTTAGCCAACCTGTATGCTTCTTCAATATTTCCTTCCATTTCGTTTATCACGGCAAGATTAAAAAGGGCAGCTGAAGCAATTTTATTATCCGGGTCGTTGGTATATTTCTTCCAGAT
>JAUVHQ010000392.1 GCA_030593185.1 Bacteroidota bacterium | reverse complement strand
TATGTTCGTTCAGCACCCACGGTGCAAAATGAAATTAAAGGTGGTAGTTCCGAAATTACCGGTGACTTTACTATTGAAGAAGCAGAAGACCTTGCAAATATACTTAAATCAGGTAAGCTGCCTGCTCCGGCAAATATTATTCAGGAAGCAATTATTGGTCCTTCCCTGGGTAAAGAAGCTATTCATTCAGGACTAAATTCTTTCCTGATCGCATTTATAGTGATTATGCTCTATATGGTTTTTTATTATAGCCACAGAGCGGGGTTAGTTGCAGATATTGCCCTTATTGTTAACATGTTCTTCCTTCTTGGTGTGCTGGCATCACTTGGTGCCGTTCTCACATTGCCGGGTATTGCAGGAATTATTCTTACAATTGGTATATCTGTTGATGCCAATGTGTTAATATTTGAACGAATAAGGGAAGAATTAAGAGCAGGGAAAGGTATTAAACTGGCTATTGCTGATGGGTACAAGAATGCATATTCAGCTATAATTGATGCGAACGTAACAACCCTGTTAACCGGGATAGTTCTTTATCTTGTTGGTACAGGGCCTATCAAAGGTTTTGCTACTACCCTGGTAATTGGTATTCTGACATCATTGTTTTCAGCAATATTTATTACACGCCTGATTTTTCTCCAGGTACTTTCAAAGAACAACAAGCTTACATTCGCTACAGATATTACTGAAGGAGCTTTCAAAAATACACAGGTTGATTTTCTGGGTAAACGTAAAATATTCTATGTAATATCGGGAGTAATTATTTTAATAGGAATTAGTTCTCTTTTTACCCGTGGATTAAATACAGGCGTTGATTTTACCGGAGGACGGACCTATGTTGTGAGATTGAAACAGAAAGCCGATATCGAGGAAATCAAAAACAATCTTGCTGTAAGTTTCAACGAAGTGCCCGGAGTGAAAATATTTGGAAATGATCACCAGGTGAAAATTACTACCAAGTTTATGATAGAAGACAAAAATGCTGACAATGAAGTGGAGACAAAATTGCATGAAGGTTTTTTACCAATCATTGGTGGTGATGTTTCTTTAAATGAATTTTTGTCAGATTATCGACAGAGTTCACAGACCGTTGGGCCAACCATCGCGGATGATATTAAAATACAGGCTGTCTGGGCAGTATTTCTCTCTCTTGTTTTTATATTCCTCTATATCCTCCTCAGATTCAGGAACTGGCAATATGGTCTTGGCGCTTTAATAGCTCTTGTGCATGATACTCTCATTATTCTGGGAATCTTTTCAATTTTTTATGGGATGCTGCCTTT
Organism: Bacteroidota bacterium; assembly: GCA_030593185.1. Lineage (GTDB taxonomy): Bacteria > Bacteroidota > Bacteroidia > Bacteroidales > VadinHA17 > JADFUQ01. The sequence goes on along the minus strand of JAUVHQ010000392.1, from coordinate 610 downwards.
CTCGCTCGAAATAGACCAGGCTTTCATTGCAGCTATCCTTACAGTAGTTGGTTATTCAATTAATGATACTGTTGTTGTATTCGACAGGATCAGGGAATACATGGGCATTTATCGTAAGCGTGAAAGAATAGAGATTATGAACCGGGCATTGAATAGTACTCTTAGCCGTACTTTTAGTACCTCACTTAGTACTTTTATAGTATTGCTGTCAGTATTTATTTTTGGAGGTGAGGTTATTCGTGGCTTTGCTTTTGCTCTTCTTGTTGGTGTTATAGTTGGAACCTATTCTTCATTGTTTATTGCAACTCCTGTTGTATTTGATACCATTAAAAAAGCCGGTACCATTAGAGTACTTCGGGGAAAGAAACACTAGTAGTAATCTTAAAACCCCCTGTGAAACATATCAGGGGTTTTTTCTTTTTTTTGTGAATTATTCGGGTTAATTTAGCATTTCAGTTTACGGAATTTGGTGTCGTTTGAAATAAATATATGATGAACCATTTATTATTCATTAGCGGGCAGGAAATATTCATAGTAATGATTGTTGTTTTATTGCTCTTTGGTGCCAATAAAATTCCTGAAATTGCCAAAGGGTTGGGAAAAGGATTGC
>JAUVHQ010000061.1 GCA_030593185.1 Bacteroidota bacterium | reverse complement strand
CGTTGTTTGTGCCCAAGGTGAATTTTACACCATTTGTTTTTGCCAGCCTGATAAAATTTGCAGAGGGTATCTTAAATCTTGCATTGATTTCCAAAGCAATATTGTTTTCTTTCAATGCATCAATAACCTTCTGCATCCGTTCCTCTGTCCATAATTCATCATACTTCTCACGTATGATTTCAGGCAAAAAAGTAGGGTTTACATAAATATCTATTGGCTCATTGTTAAGTATCTCAACAATCTGGTTGACATAGTAATTAATGAATGAATCTGCATCTTCAACAAATACTTCATTTATCATCCATAGTCTTGTTCTTCGCCCTTTGTTATCATAATATGTCAGTGCATCGGTAAATATATAATCGAACAGAGCTATTGTATCCGGCGAAAATGCATTAACCCATTCCCTGCCTTCGGCTTGCATACCATGGTAAACCGGGTAATCTTTAACCGAATGATAATATTTACTCAGGTCAGAGTCGTTTTGAATTGGAAATCCAACGCCACAGTTCGCAGCAACTCCATATTTGATCCCTGTTTTTTGGGAATGTTCCAGGAGCTGCTCCATAGTAAGACCACCTTTAAGATGTGCATGCAGATCAATAATCTCGTATCCTGCCTTTGTCAAAGAATCAATTTTTGAGATTCTTGTATCACCCTGATTTTTCTGTGCCGGATTATTACAACCAGTTAATAAAATCACGAGAAAAAACAGTGAAAACAGTTTGTTAATAATGTAATGTGTCATGATATAGTTATTTAATTTGAATTAGAAATCCACCTTCTTTGATGGTGATTATGTCCTTTTATATTATACATTATAAAACTTATTGGAATATTGGATTGTGGAATCGGACCCCGTTCGAGTCTTTGAAAATAACAATTTTTCCATTTTTTCATCATTCCATCATTCCTTGATCACTATTATATAAAGCGCCCAATAGGTGTAATTCAAATCCCGCTTCAGAGGGTGGCTTTTTACAAATGTTTTTGTTTTAATAATAATTCTCAACATTTTTCGCCCCTGTTACGAATTTTTATTTTTCTAATCCCGGGTTTTGAAATATTCTATTGTTAGTGTAATATCGTTGTTCGCTTCATATTTCTTCTTTACTGTTTCAATCTCTGTGTCAAGTGCATTAACCAAATCATTTCCAATTTCCTGGATCACATTGAGTGCATGCAGAACAACATATAGATTATCATTTTGTAAAATCTCACCTAATGTATTTATAGCCTCTTGCTTCTCTCCAATTTGATACAACGATTCTGCTGCAGCTATCCTGACATCAGGAGATTCATCAGTTAAACATGATTCCAGTTCCTGTTTTGCTTTTTTCGCATCTTCGCCCAGGATGGCGCAACCTGTTGCCGCCCAGTACCTGATATAGGGATTAGGGTTTTTTAAATTCTCAATCAGAAAATCAATATTTTTCTTTTCTCCCTTTGCGGCTGTCGAGGCAGTAAAAAAAATTCCTTCTAACTTATAATCATCAGATTGGAAATAGTTATAAAGAGAATTGCTTTCAATATTTTCATATTCTCCTTCAGGAATAAAACCACCGTCATTCAATTTAAGAATATGATCTTTCATAGCCTGCCGCATTTTCTTCAGTACATCAGCATGCTTTTGATCACCGGCAAGGTTATTGACTTCCCACGGATCAGTTTTAGTATCATATAGTTCTTCAAATGACTTTCTACCAAAGAATCTACTCTGAATTTCATTACACTTACCATCAAGATATGTTTTTTCCCATACCTGCATCGAAGCAGCCTTCCAAAGGTAGCTAATATGTTGTGCATAAGGACGGTGTGGCATGAAGTTAATGATATATCTGTAGTGTCCGTCAGTTATTCCTCTCATCATATCATACCTTTCGTCCATTCTTCCCCTGAAAAAATAAATATAGTCGGGCTTATTCTCAGTATATTCTCCCAGGAATGCATGCCCTTGCATATTATCAGGCTTTGGTAAACCGGCAAGACTTAAAAGGGTAGGAGCCAGATCGACAAAGCTTATAAGTCTTTCGTTTTTGTTTCCGGGGGAGCCTGGTGACAAATCTTTGTATAATTCCGGAATTCTCGTAATAAGTGGTACCTGAGTCCCAGTATTAAAAATAAATCTTTTGCTTCTTGGCAGCACTCCGCCATGGTCACCATAGAAAAATACAATAGTACTCTCTTTTAATCCTGATTGCTCCAATTCCTTTAATAAATCACCTGCTTGTTTATCCATTGTTGTAATGTTGTCATATAAACGCGCCCAGTCGTTCCTAACCTCAGGCAGGTCAGGGTGATATGGTGGTAATTCCATTTTAGATGGATTATGGATCAGGTTGTCAGGATCATATTTATGAATTCTACTTTCGTGTGAAATGGCAAGATTAAATATTGCGAAAAAAGGCTGCCCGGGTTTCCTGTTTTTATAATGGGCTTTTCTTGAGGATTCATCCCAGAGTTCCCCGTATCCTGTGCAGTTATAATCTGTTTTTGAATTATTAGTACAATAATAACCGGCTTCGCGCAGATATTCAGGATAGAACCTGATGTTTTCCGGTATTTTATTTGTGCTTCTCATATGATGTGTTCCTGCACTTGACGCGTACATCCCTGAAATTATTGTGAACCGCGCGGGAGCACAAACCGGAGCATTAGCATACGCGTTTGAGTATAATACTCCTTCTGAAGCCAGTTTATCAAGATTAGGAGTAGTGGCATTTTTATCTCCGTAACATCCTAAATAGGGACTAATATCTTCGCAGGTGATCCACAGAATATTTGGCAGGGGCCGGGTTTGTTCGATTTTGGGTTTATGTTTCAGGTTGTATGCACTTGCTATTACTGAAATTAAAACCAGGAAAAATACTTTTTTTTTCATTTTTTTCTATTTTTATCTATTATATCGCAGAGAAGCAAAGACGCAGAGGCGCAAAGATTTTCTCAGACTCTTCGAGGTAATATTATTCTTCGAAATTATTTACAAATCTCTTAAATCCTTGTTTTAATAATGGCACATTGAAATTTATAAGAAAACCCAGTTGTTTTTCTGTCAGTTTTAAATATGATATTATTTGTGCTTTGTGTACAGGTAGCAATAATTCAGCTGCCTTTATTTCAATAATTATTGCATTTTCAACAAGTATATCATTTCTAAAGTCTTTTGATAACTTTTCCTCTTTGTAAAACAGTGGTACAAAAACCTGATGCTCTGCAATAATGTCACGACTTTTTAATTCTTTAACTAAACAATATTCATAAACCGATTCCAACAGCCCGGGGCCCATTTCTTTGTGGACTGTTATTGAGGCATCCAATATTTCTGATGAAGTAATTGTATCTTTCTTTTTTCATATTTCAATTTTTTGTTGCAGAACGTAATAATAAAATAATTTTCTCTGAGTATTTGCGTCTCCGCGTCTCTGCGATTCATGTTTCTTCACAGCAGAGGCGCAAACACAAAGTTTACTCCATGTCACTGCATTTTTGTAGTTTATTTCATCTCTGTTATTGCCTGGTAAGCCAGATTCTGGAATTTAGGGGTTATTTCACCGTGAATAACCGGGTACATTTGCAGCATTAGTACTGCCACCATGTCCTCTTTCGGGTCGATCCAGAAATGGGTATGAAAATAGCCACCCCACCAGTAATTACCAACGGAGGATAAATTCTTATGCACTGTTTTATCTGTAGTGATCCCGAAGCCCAGTCCGAAATGATTATTACCAAAAAGATCTCCAACCTGGTTCATGCTGATCAGTTCAACGGTTTTGGGAGATAATAACTGATGTCCTCTATATGAACCGTCATTAACGAGCATCTGCAGGAATTTTGCATAATCAAGGGCAGTTGAGCATAAACCGGCACCCCCCGCAAAAAATGATTTGGCACCCTTAACCGGGTATTGATAATCTTCAACGTTTGAACGTAAAATGCCATCTTCATTTTCAGCATAGATGGTTGCCAGTCTCGGAATATCCTTTTCAGGAAGATAAAAGAATGTATCCTCCATTCCGAGGGGCTTGAAAATTCTTTTTTCCAGAAATTCATCGAATGAGATACCGGACAAGACCTCAACAAAATACCCGAGAACATCCATATTCAGGCCGTAAGTATATTTCTCCCCCGGCTCGTGCAACAGTGGCAAATCTGCAAGTGTCCTGATCTTATCACCCAAAACGGCATCTGTCAGAACGAATCCGTCGGGAATACCTGCCTTGTCGTAAATTGGTTTTAATTCCGAATGAATAAATCCGTAACCAATACCAGAGGTATGAGTAAGCAGGTGCCGGACAGTGATCTCATGTTCGGCCGGTTTACTTTCGTATGTTCCATCCGGATTTGATTTTACAAGTATCTCCGGATCTTTAAATTCAGGGATATATTTCGAAACAGGGTCATTTAGCAGAAATTTCCCGTCTTCGTATAATATCATTACTGCCACACTGGTAATTGCCTTGGACATAGAAGCGATCCGGAAAATGTTATCTTTCTCCATGGGATCATTCTCCTCAATATCACGCATCCCGAAAGCTTTGTGATATACTATTTTACCATCGCGTGCTATAAGTCCGACTGCACCGGGAATCAATCCATTATCAATGTATTCCTGTATCAGACCATCGATCTTATTGATCCTGTCTGTGGACATACCCACTTCTTCAGGAAATCCATCTATTAAAAAGGAAGAAGGGATATTATCAGCTTTTTGTATTGGCTTGCAGGAAATGGTTAATACTACTAACGAAAGAACTACTGTTTTAAGAAGATTGTGAGTTTTCATTTTAATCATTTTTATAAAATGTATAATTTTTTTCCTGTTTATTCAATTTGTATTTGTGTTACTCCATTCTTCCAGTTTGGAAGAAATTAACTTAATTATCTTTTGGTGTTCTTCTTTACCTGTACCTTGAATGTGCATTGGTTTTTCAAAAGTCATATAAATTGTTTTCTCAGGATAGATAGGCCCAAGTTCTTTAATGAATTTACCTTTTCCCCAATAGTCGGTTTTAATTGCTACAGGAATTACCTGAACACCTGCTCTGCCTGCCAATTTTACTCCCAGTGAGTTAAATTCATTTGGAATAAATTTAATTTTCCTTGTTTTTTGGGGGAAGATAATAATTGAGGTGCCTTTTTCAAGGAACTTTTTCCCCTGGTTCATAACCAAAGTAAGATCTTCTCTTGAGTTTGTCCTGCTTACCACTATAGGATTTCGTGCACGCATAACCGGACCAAAAACAGGAAAGTTAACAAGACTGTCTTTCACAACAAAAGTCACTTCCTTTTCAGAAGCAATAATACACGGGAATACCATTGTTTCAAGCGTGCTCATATGGTTGCTGACAAAAACTACAGGGCCGTCACTCTGACGGATATTGTCTAATCCCTCAATATGAAACCTGCCACCGAAACTTTCGATTAGCTTCATAACACTGTGTGATGAGATTACCCACGCCTGCCTGTCGAGTTGACCTTTTACAGCTATTCGACTGGCCTTAAACACCAGAGATAAAAACCTGATAATAAAAAACAAACTGGAGTTCTTAATTAACCTGTTCGGGAATTTCCCCCGGGAGTCGGAAGGTGTGAAATATGTATCGGATGCAAAAAGACTTTTCATGAAAATGGATTATCAATTTAGAACATAGCTTTGCAAAGTTACAGTTTAAGCTGATACTTAACTCCGATTATATGATGTAACTTATCTTTGTTATAATAATCCTGCAGAAAATAGAATATTTCCAGCTCATTCTTCTTCTTAAATCCGTATTCTACACCAATTTCGTACCTGCCTTTATAAAATGATTTCTCGTTACTTTTCTGGAACAGCTCCCATGAAATGTGCGGATTAAATTTAAATTTCTTAATATCGTATTTAGCCTGGAGACGGTACCGGTAGTACGATCTGTTTTCCCCTGTTTCTCCGGCAAAGTCAGTATAATTTGTATATCTTAACCGGAGTTCCAGTTCCAGGCGGTTGATCTCATATTTTGGTTCTGCATCGAATGCAAACCTGTGAAGATATTCGGGTTCATCATTATTATAATCCCCGATAAAACGGTAATATCCACTTAATTTCAGAAACTTAAAAGGTTTATAATTTAGTCCTCCTTGCAGGATAAGTTCGCTGAATTCCATGAAATTACTGAATCTAATCTCAGGATTGATCTCAAGATCCAGATCAGGTAACAGATCAATTTGGAGCTCGAATTCAAATCTTTCATAAGTTTTCGGTTGCTGAGCATGCAGCAATGTGCCTAAGAATTGAAGTAACAAAAATACTCCTGTGAATGCAGTGATACGGGGAAACTCATTCATTTTATTCCAATTTGAAGCTTTCTGAAGGAAAATGCAATTTAGTTAAAATTTGCTTTTTGTATGCAATCCTAAATTATTGAACTGAAATTCAAATCAATTTACTATTTTGTAAGAAATTTATACAGGCCATGAAACTTCCATATATTATTAATGCACAAATAAAAATGATTAAATAACGGTTGTGCAACAGTATCCGGATTTTTTCACATGGAAGTTCACGAGCGGGTTTGCGCCATGGGTTTTTGTGGGAGCGAGTAACAAATACCACAGAACTTGTAAAAAGGTAGAAAATATAAGTAACCTTGTCACTAACATAAAAGATTTAAACGTATGAAAACAAAACGTTACTTTTTGCAAAAAGTTCTTTTTCTGAGTACAATTTTTATCTGTTGGTTTGGGGTATATCCTGTCCTGGGGCAGCCACAAAACGAATCTCATCAGGACAAGATAGAAGTAATCCAGCATGAAAACGAACAAGCGTCGGACCAAGGGTATGCTGAAGAGCATGGGAGTAATATGTCACCCCTGTTTTTTGTGATCCTTGCGTTGATAATCGGTGCTGCTACACGGCAGGGATTAAGAAAAAGCCCGTTGCCTTTTACTGTTAGCTTACTTCTTATTGGCATAGGGCTTGGCGTTGCAGCACGCATTGGTTGGTTTGATACATGGTCTGCCGGATCGGTTCATATTAATGTTAAGTTTTTAAGCAACGCAGTGGAATGGGCGGGTAACATTGATCCGCATGTTATCCTGTACGTTTTTTTGCCTACCCTGATCTTTGAAGCCGCGTTTGCAATGGATGTTCATACATTTAAAAAATCAGTTGGTAATGCTTCAATACTTGCTATACCGGGCATTCTCGTTGCCATGGTTCTTACCGCTGCGCTTGCAATCGGACTTGATTTGGCAGGGATAGGGTTATCAGGATGGGGTTGGCCAATAGCTCTTATGTTCGGGGCGGTTGTGAGTGCTACTGACCCTGTAGCTGTTGTATCACTTCTGAAAAATTTGGGAGCAAGTAAGAAGCTCGGAACCCTTATTGAAGGAGAATCATTACTCAATGATGGTACGGCAATAGTTCTGTTTATGGTATTTCTGGTAGGGATAACCGGTAAAGCTGCTGAAACTTCACCCATCATTGAATTCTTTAGAGTAGTGGTTGGAGGCATTCTGGTTGGTGTTATTATCGGGGGTGTGACTATTAACTGGGTAAGAAGAGTGTTCAATGATGCACTTGTTGAAATTAGTGTGATCATTGCAGCTGCATATATGACTTTTTATGTCTGTGAACATTTTTTCCATGTTTCCGGTGTACTCGGTTTAGTAACACTGGGACTGGCAATGGCAAGTATAGGCCGGACAAGAATAAGTCCGGAAGTAGAACATTTCCTTCATGAATTCTGGGAGTTAGCGGCTTTTATTGCTAATACACTTATTTTCCTGATTGTTGGTGTAGTTATTGCTCTTAGAGTAGTTTTTTCCGGTAATGATTTTCTGATCCTTGGAATAATTTATGTTGGGATACACATCATAAGGGCCATTGTAATAGCTATGTTTTTCCCGGTGATGAAACGAACAGGGTACGGATTATCCAGAAAAGACTCTTATGTATTATGGTGGGGTGCACTACGTGGAGCCATAGGGTTGGCACTTGCGCTTATTGTTGCGAACGAGAGCGCTATCCCGGAAGAGATCAGGAATCAATTCCTTTTTCTAACAGCCGGAATTGTTACTCTTACATTGCTGGTAAATGCAACAACTATAGGACTTCTTGTTAATAAACTGGGTTTAACGAAAATATCTCCTGCAAAAGCAGCAATGCTGTCAAATGCTAACCAGTACCTGCGACAGAGCACAGAAAACACAATTGAAAAGTTGAAAGAGGACAGGTTTATGGGCAGGGCTAATTGGAAAGCGGTAAAGGATTATCTGCCATTAGAGGAAGAGAAGTTTGATGAACAGGACCTGGAAATTGAGACAATTGCTGAAACCCGCAGACGGGTATTGGAAAAAGAGAAAAGTGCATACTGGCACCAGTTCAGGGATGGGTTGCTGGGACCTGTTTCTGTCAGAAGACTATCAGATGGCATTAGTGATATTCTGGATGCCGGGGGAATGATTTCGCTTTCAGAAAGAAAGGATCTGGAGGAATCCTGGAAAACCCCGAAATTGCTCAATAAAATGCAATCTATACCCTTAATTGGAAAATTTGCTAAACGGGAATTCTTTGAAAGGCTGGCTATTAGTTATGACAGTGCCAGGGGATTTGTTGAGGCACAGGAAGAGGCGTTGAAACTTATTGAGAGTATGGGGAGACAATTGAAATCAGATACTTCAAGTAAAAACAAGAAGGAGGAAGAAGAAACACTCGGAATTATCGAAGAGGAAATCAATGAGAACAAGATACATGGACAAACTTTCCTTCGAAACCTGAGAAAAAGTTTCCCGGAAATATACACTGCCGTAGCTACCCGCCAGGCAATACGGTCTATGCTGAACTATGAAAGGAGGACAGTTGAACGGCTGCAGAAAAATGGCCGGCTCGAAAATGATGAGGCAAAGAAGATGATTTCTAAAATTGAAGAAAGGATGAAGAGATTAATGGATTCACCTCCTTCGGTTGATTTACCTGATGCAATTGAGTTATTAAAAGATGAAAAATGGTTGCAGGGTCTTGGCCCAACTACTCTGGACATGATCGTCAAACTTTTCCAGACTAAAGTCTATTCGGTTGGAGATAAAATAATCAAGGAAAGCGGACATAGTGATGGTTTTTACTTTATAACACGTGGTACAGTAAAGGTAACTCATAAGATAAAAGTACTGGATGTTCTTAGTCATGGAAGTTTTATTGGTGAAATGGCAGGTTTAACAGGTTTGCCCAGAACGGCTGAAGTTACTGCAGAATCTCCTGTTACTGTACTCTGGATGTCTTCCGTTAATATGAGGGTGGTAATGAAGGAGTCATTAATCCTGGCTAAGCGGCTTTGGAGGATTGGTGGATTCCGTCTTGCTGAAAACCTGCTACGGGATATTGAACCTTATAGTTACTGGCGACAATCACAATTAAGAGACCTTCTGGAAAAGGGGAAAGTAGTTAATCCTGATAAAGAAAAGGATGTCATATTAAAAGATAAGTTGGTGATACTTTTGACAGGGAAAGCAATACCTCTTGATCAGGAGAAAAAATCATATATAGGGCCGGCATTAATTGAAAATGCCGACCGGGTGGAATTTGGGAATAATTGCATGATTTTTATCTGTTAACAGAATGGATCAATCATAGGTAAATCCCAGTTTTGTAAGTCCTGATTGTGCCTCTCCATAGCA
>JAUVHQ010000313.1 GCA_030593185.1 Bacteroidota bacterium | reverse complement strand
GCAGGATACACTGGTAATAGAAGGACGTTTTTATCTGGATGGTAAGACTGTTTTTATTAAAATTACAAATGGCAGGTTTGCAGAAATTCAACATAAGGAGGTAGAAGCCGGTTTTCCTAAAGTGTTTATAGCCCCCGGACTGGTAGATGTTCAGATAAATGGGTACATGGGAGTTGATTTTGCCGGTCAGGATTTAACATTGAATGGAATTCGCAAAGCAACAAGGGAATTGTGGAAAGAGGGTGTTACCACATTTTTACCAACATTGATTTCCAACGATCATAACGCGTTAAAGAAAAACTTTACCATTTTAGCTAAGGCGCTGGATGATCCGGAAATTGGTACATCAATCCCCGGTTTTCATCTTGAAGGACCTTACATCTCACCGGTAAAAGGTTTTCGTGGTGCACATCTTGAAAAATATATCAGACTACCTGATTGGCAGGAATTTCTGGAATATCAAAATGCTGCAAAAAAAGGAATAAAACTGATTACCGTAGCCCCGGAAGTTGCAGGAGCCATTCCCTTTATCAGGAAATGTGTAGAGAACGGAGTCGTAGTTTCACTGGGACATCATAACGGTTCGGCTGAAAATATCAGGAAAGCTGTTGATGCCGGTGCTTCTATGAGCACTCACCTTGGAAACGGTTGTGCTAACATGATAAACCGTCACCATAATCCGCTCTGGCCACAATTGGCAGATGACCGTTTAACCCCAAGCATTATTGCTGATGGATACCACCTTACAAAAGAGGAGATTCAAAGTTTCTATAAAGTTAAAGGACCGGGCAATATTATTTTAGTTTCCGATGCATTGGATTTAGCAGGACTTCCCCCCGGAGAGTATATTCGTGGTGAAAGAACGGTTTTATTAACCCCTAATGTTGTAAAATTTCCGGCTGAGAATGTTTTAGCCGGAGCTGCTTCACCAATCAGTAAATGCGTAGGTAACATGATGCAGTTAACACAATGCAGTTTGAAAGATGCGATTCAAATGGCAAGTACAAATCCTGCTAAATTGCTTGGTTTAAATGAACTTGGTGAAATCATCCATGGGAAACGGGCAGATTTGATCCTGTTTACTATTGAGGAAGGTAATATGGTCATTCAGAAAACAATTGTTGCCGGTAGGATAGTTTATTCGAAAGACTAATTAATATTTTACATGGGGAATAAAAAACTTCTAAAAAAAATCCTCATTGGGCTATCTGCAATAGGACCAGGATTATTTCTGATTGGATATAATATTGGCACCGGAAGTGTTACAACAATGGCTAAAGTGGGTGCTGAACATGGAATGACTTTAACCTGGACACTGGTTTTGTCATGTGTTTTTACCTACATTTTAATGGTAGCTTACGGCAAAACAACCCTGGTTACCGGTAAAACCGCCATGTTCAATATTAAAAACAATTTTACATATGGTAAGGTATTGGCAATCTATATTATAATTGCTTTAATTATAGGTGAAATACTTGCCCTGATGGGCATCTTTGGAATTGTTGCCGATCTTTTGCAGGAAGGTTCAAGGCTTTTATGGGGTGGCACCGGATTTAGCACATTTTGGATAACATTAATTTTGGTAGTGGCTTTATATATATTACTATGGAAAGGGTATTATCAAACTTTTGAGAAAATACTTACCTTTTTTGTGATCCTTATGGCCCTATCTTTTATTACCGTGTTTTTTATGGTTAAACCAAGTATTTCAGCAATAATAAGTGGTCTTGTCCCAAGTATCCCTGATAAACCGGGTTCTTTCCTGCTAATTGCTGCCATAGCCGGAACAACCTGTTCCGCTGCGGTTTTTATTATGCGCAGTACTGTGGTTGCTGAAAAAGGCTGGACAATTAAAAATCTGAAGAATGAAAAGAAAGATGCAGCAGTTTCGGCTTCAATGATGTTTTTTCTCAGTATAGTTATCATGGCAGTTTCAGCAGGTACTTTACATGTGATGGGTATGAATCTGACCAATACAGTTGAAATGATAAGCCTTTTTGAACCAATTGGCGGGAAAATAGCTGCTTTTATTCTTATCCTGGGAATTGTCGGAGCCGGTATTTCTACAGTTTTTCCAATAATATTAATAGCTCCCTGGCTGATAAGCGATTATACGGGTAAAGAACGAAATATTCATTCGCCTATGTACCGTATCCTTGGATTAATCGGAGTTCTTTTCGGATTTGGGATGCAATTTATTGATACAACACCACCGCTTCTAATGGTGTTTTCACAAGCATTTCAGGCTCTTATATTGCCTGCAGTTGCAATTCCTGTTTTTATCCTGATTAACAGAAAGTCATTAATGAATAAACATGTGGCAGGCTCAGGGATGAACATAGGTTTAATAGCAGTTATATTGTTTAGTTTGTTAACGGCATATCTTGCTGTTGTTAATTTTTTTTGATAAAAACAGATAATATAATTGATTTAAAATAACGATATTGGGATATATTAGGTATGGAAATTATAATTTCAGATACAAAGGAGGAACTAGGTAAAGAAGCAGCCCGAAAGGGTGCGGAATTAATTTGTAACGCTATTAATGAAAGAGGTGAGGTGAATATTATTTTAGCAACTGGGGTATCTCAGTTTGAAATGTTGAACGAATTGGTAAATGCAGATATTGACTGGTCGAAAGTTACTGCTTTTCACCTGGATGAATACATTGGGATATCAAACACGCATCCTGCATCGTTTCGTAAATATCTTAAAGAACGGTTTGTGGATATTGTGTCACCAAAAGAGTTTAATTATGTAAATGGAGAGGCTGATCCGGTTGGTGAATGTATCCGTTTGGGTAATTTAATAGGTAAACGACCTATTTATGTTGCTTTTATTGGTATTGGAGAGAATGGTCATTTAGCATTTAATGACCCACCGGCAAATTTTGAAACAGAGGAAGCTTATATTATTGTACAACTGGATGAAAAATGTCGCCTGCAGCAATTAGGTGAAGGTTGGTTCCCGGCTTTCGATGATGTTCCTGATAAAGCGATTAGTATGTCGATAAAACAGATTATGAAATCGAAAACTATTATTTGTAGTGTCCCTGATTCGCGTAAGGCAGAAGCAGTAAAGTG
>JAUVHQ010000249.1 GCA_030593185.1 Bacteroidota bacterium | reverse complement strand
TACATGAACTTAAGTAAACGTCATCCTGAAAAAGCACTGCCTAACTGGATGATCAACGCTCTCCGATTTAACAAGGTAAAAGATTAATGTATAATTACTATTTTGAACATCTCTTTTAATAATTAAGTATCATTCGAATTTATTCTAGTGTTTAATAACCACACAGAATTCAATTTTTATTGTACTGTTTAACAAATTGGAGGTAAATATGAATAAAAAACATCTTGTATTAACAGCAATTTTCTTAATGTTGTCAATATCATTATTTGCAGGTAAGAAAAAGGTGAATTTCTCAGGTAAATGGGTGTTGGATAAAGAGAAAACAGAGCTGGCAGAAAATCAAATTTTTCTTGCAAAAATCAGCATTAAACAAGTCGGGGACAGTTTATTTACGGTAAGAACCTATGAAAGTGATTATGACGGAGGACAATATCCATTTGACGAAGATCTTACTTTAGATGGTAAAGAATATGAAATATATATTTATAATATGCCAAGAACAACTTCAGCTAACTGGTCTAAAAAGGGAAAAAGTATTATCATCAATTCAAAAATCACATTTTACGGAGATCAAGGGGATGTTGATATTATTTCCATGGAAACTTTAACATTAGAAAAAAAAGGAACTTTGCTTTTAATTAATCTAAAAAGTAAAACAGGAGATGAGGAAACCGAAGTGATTCTTTATTTTAAGAAAGAAGAATGTACTGAATAATCATTCGCCTTTCACCTCTGAACTTCTGCTACATCTTCCCCGAGCATTAAAAGTTAATAATATATTTATGAACAACCAATCCTCAACTTCCCCTATCCGGTCAAAACGCATGATATCACTGGATGCATTACGTGGTTATACTATTGCAGCGATGGTAATAGTAAATACTCCGGGTTCATGGAGCCATGTTTATGCCCCTTTGGAACACGCAAAATGGAATGGATTCACTTTAACTGATGTGATTTTCCCTTTCTTTCTTTTTATCATTGGTGTTTCCATTGCTTTAGCTTATTCAAAACGACTGGAAGCTAACCTGCCTAAAAAAGATATCTACAAAAAAATTATTTCACGTACTTTTAAAATATACCTGCTGGGCTTGTTTTTATGGCTATGGCCTGATTTCGATTTTGGAGCCATCCGGTGGGTTGGTGTTCTGCAACGAATTTCAGTGGTGTTCTTTGTTTGTGCTTTACTGTACCTGAACACTAACTGGAAAACTCAGATAAAAATCGCAAGCGCTATTCTTGTATCCTACTGGATTATAATGGCTTACATTCCTGTTCCCGGTATCGGAACACCCGATCTTACAGGACCTGAAAAGAACTGGGCACACTGGTTTGACAGTGTTTTGCTTCCGGGTGTAATGTGGCAAAAAACCTGGGACCCCGAAGGAATTCTGAGTACTCTACCTGCTATTGTATCGGGGATAACAGGGATGCTTATAGGAAAGCTGATCCTCACTGTAAAAGAGGAAAATAAAAAATTAGTCTGGCTTTTCTTTATTGGATTTGCTATGTTGCTTGCAGGTGGTGTCTGGAACTGGTTCTTCCCTTTAAATAAGAATATCTGGTCCAGTTCATATGTTCTCTACTCTTCAGGATTTGCAACATTGGGTTTAGCTGCCTGTATCCTTATTGTAGACATCAAGGGTTATACAAAATGGACACAAATCGGTCTGGTGTACGGAGCCAACGCTATCACTGCTTATGTACTTGCAGGGATGCTGACGCTTGTTTTTTACAGCAGCATTTTTGGAGGAGCTTCACTTAATGGTTTATTTATGGATGCCATGACCAGCATAGGAGTTGCTGCAAAACTGGCTTCCCTGATGTGTGCAGTAATATATATGCTTATAATTTATATCCCGACATATATTCTGTACCGGAAAAAAATCTTTATTAAAGTCTGATCATAAAAAATGCTTGCATAACTTGCAGTTAAGGATCCGGATTGCACACGGTTTAGGGCAACTGCTATTGTAAATATATCAGAAGAACTGATACAGGATTAAGTGCCTGCATATACTACCAATCCTAATCCGATCACAAAACAAACAAACATCAGAGCTAACAACAAATTTGTTCCCTTAGGAGCATCCTTAAATTCTTTCCATATAAACACTCCCCAAAGGGCGGCAATTAATGTTGCCCCTTGTCCTAACCCATAGGAAATTGCATATCCTGCTTTTCCTGCTGCAATAATATTCAAAGACATTCCAACACACCAGATAATACCACCAAGAACCCCTGTTGAATGAACTTTTAAGCCTCCACTAAAGTATTGCTTATAAGTTACAGGCTCGCCTTCAACAGGTTTCTTCATAAAAACAGTATTGAAAATAAAATTACTTGCTAATATGCCAATTGCAAAAATGAATACAGCGGTATATGGAGTAAGTTTCCCAAAAGCAGGATTCACAAAATCAGTTGACATAGAACTGGCAACAAATCTGTAAAACAATGCCATCAAAACCCCTGCACAAATGGACAAAATAATCCCTTTTGTTGAAACCTTCTTTTTAATTTTAGTTAACTTTTTATAAGCAACAGCATCAAGTATAATTGCTATTGCTATCAATCCTATCCCGGAAAAAAGGATAACGGCATCGCCATACGGTGCAGCGATATAATTAATTAACACACCGAAAACCAGTGCAATTCCAATCCCCACAGGAAATGCAACAGACATTCCGGCAATAGCAATAGCTGCAACCAGGAGTATATTAGCAAGGTTAAAAATCACACCTCCAAGAAATGCATTGGACAGGTTGTTCCATTCTGCCTGTTTTAGATCGTCAATAAAACCTCTCCCATTCTCTCCAAAACTTCCTAACAAAAAGGCAGAAACCAGGGAAAGAAACAGTATTCCAATTACATAATCCCAGTAAAAAAGTTCAAAGCGCCATGTTTTTCCGGCAAGTTTCTGGGTGTTTGCCCACGATCCCCAGCACAACATGGTTATTAATGTAAAAACTATTGCCAGGGTGTAAGAAGGTACTATATACATGATAGGTAGAATTTAAGTTTATGAATTCATTTATCATAGGTCTTTTGCTCGTCTGAATAAACAATAATATCTCCTAACCAAATCTTATATCCCGGTTTTGGGTTAATAAGCTTCACCCTTACTTTATGCTTTTGTTTCGGCAGGTTATATTTCCAGCAGATATCATGTCTTCTGGTAGTAAAAGATGTAGGAAGTTTCACTGTTTCTGATAATTCTTCATCAATAGAAATATCTGCAATATGGATATAATCTTCAACCATTTTGTCATCTTTTTGTGAACTGCCTGTTAAAACAAATCCTGTTCCTTCAAACTCAAAAATATATTCAGTATTTTCCATATTCATCGTTTTCTTTCCCCAATCTACCTGTTTTCTTTCAATTGGAAAATGTCCTTCAAATGCCTGTTCAAATTTTACAGGTTCCGGTGCCTGAAGCATGATTACCAGATTATCTTTATTAACAGTTCCCCCGTTTTGTTCAACCATCTGAAGGGCATGTTTATAGCCCATCTGGTAAACATCATTCAGCGAAATTGAGGTATATTTAAAATCGATATCTTCAACTTCTGCAAGTCCCATTTTCCAATATTCCGGAATATTGTCATACCCCAATACAACCCCAAGAATACCTCCGGCGCTTGCAGGGTTGCAGTCAGAATCCTGCCCGCAACGTGTACTGATATCAACAGTTTTTCCAAAATCTCCTTCACCGTAAAGAAGTCCGATCACAATATAGGCAGCGTTAATTTTTGCATCAATATTAAATGCTTTGAATACTCCGTCAGGACATCCGATATCGTAAGACCATTTTTTTTCTACTTCAAACCATGTTGCTTCCCAGTCATCAGGATATTGATGATACCAATTAATTACATCATTAATACACTGATAAAACTGACTTTGCTCAGGAATGGTTTTTAATGCTTCACTTACGATATATTCTACATTATCGGAAACGAATGCCAGAGAATACATTGCTGCAACATA
>JAUVHQ010000143.1 GCA_030593185.1 Bacteroidota bacterium | reverse complement strand
GCACGGTTTGATCTGGACGATTACAATAAAGAAGTTGCTGAAGGATTACATATCACAAGTATGGCAGGAACCTGGATGGCTATTGTTAAAGGGTTTGGAGGTATGAGAGTGCGTAATGGAAAACTTTACTTTAACCCATTGATTCCTGAACAATGGGAAAATTATTCCTTTTGCATGAAATTCCGGGGAACATTATTAATAATCAACGTAACGAAAAAAGATGTATTAATTAGAAACAGGTCTAGCAAAGGTGTTCACCTTACTGTATATGGTACTGAATATGAGCTTCAGGGGAATGATGAGAAAACATTTCCAAAGAAATAATTTAGACTTTTAGACCCTTTTATGTTATCTTTGAAAAGCTAAAAAAATTGTATAATCAACTAATTAAAAAGGAGTTTATAATGAGTAACGGAAATTCAAAATTCAGATCAGGCGTTCTGTTTGGGGATGAAGTAAAAGAGTTGTTTGAATATGCTAACAGGAATAATTTTGCTATACCTGCAGTTAATGTTATCGGGACAGATTCAGTAAACGCTGTGTTGGAAACAGCCCGTGATGTAAATTCACCGGTAATTATTCAATTTTCTAATGGCGGAGCAAGATTTTTTGCAGGGAAAGGACTTTCAAATGAAAATGAAAGAGCTGCTGTAGCAGGTGCAGTATCGGGGGCACAACATATTCATATTATGGCAGAACAGTATGGAGTACCGGTTGTCCTGCATACCGACCATGCTGCAAAAAAGCTGCTTCCGTGGATTGACGGGATGCTTGATGCAGGAGAACAGTTCTACGAAGAGACAGGACAACCACTATACAGTTCCCATATGTTGGATCTCTCTGAAGAAACCCTGGAAGACAATATCTCCATTTCAAAAAAATACCTCGAGAGAATGAGCAAAATTGGAATGACACTTGAAATTGAGCTGGGTGTTACCGGCGGTGAGGAAGATGGCGTGGATCAAACAGATATCGACAGCTCAAAGCTTTATACACAACCCGAAGAAGTGGCATATGCATGGGAAGAGCTTAAGAAAGTGAGCGATAACTTTACAATAGCTGCTGCATTTGGTAATGTTCATGGAGTTTATAAACCGGGGAATGTTGAACTGACACCTGTGATCCTGAAAAATTCCCAGGATTATATTATGAAAAAGTTCAATACAGGTGAAAAACCTGTGAATTTTGTGTTCCACGGAGGATCGGGTTCTGAAAAGCACCTGATCAAAGAAGCAATTGATTATGGAGTGATAAAAATGAATATTGACACTGATATGCAATGGGCATTCTGGGATGGTGTTAATAATTATTATAAAGAAAAGAAAGACTACCTGCAGAGCCAGATCGGAAATCCCGAAGGTGAAGATAGACCCAATAAAAAATTATATGACCCAAGAGCCTGGCTGAGGAAAGGAGAAGAGAGTTTTATAAAAAGACTAACGGAAGCCTTTGATGACCTAAATGCGAAGAACAGGAATTAGTGTTTGGAACAAAGCAGGAGGAGAGGTAAAATTCACACTTTACCAGGAAGCAAACCACGATTCATGGGCCGAAACATATGACAATCCGGAATTCTATGACTGGTTATTAAAACATAAGAAATAATTCATCAACCGATGTCTCAGGTGTATGAATAAAACAGGATTATTATTAATTGTATTTTCCTGGATCCTGATTTCCCCAGGTTTTTCGCAGTCATCCTTTCCTATATCAGATCCTGTATTTACTGATTCAATTATCCCAAAGATTGAAATTCTCATCGACCAGGATTCACTCCAGGCAATTTATGATGATGTAACAAGCTATCATGAATATCCTGCAACATTTATTTTTCATGCAGGAACCATTGTAGATACCGTTAAATCTGTTGGCTTCAGACTTCGCGGAAATACTTCCCGCTATTCTCCAAAGAAATCATTTAAAATTTCATTCAATACATTTAATCCTGGAGGTAAGTATTATGGGCTGGAGAAGATGAACATTAACGGCGAACATAATGATCCTTCGGTGATCCGGGCCAAACTTTGCTGGGATGTTCTTAGAAAGTTTGAGATCCCTGCTCCCAGATCCAATCACGTAGAATTATATATTAACGGTAACTATTTTGGACTTTATATCAATGTGGAACACATCGATGAGGAGTTTGTTCTTTCCCGGTTTGGCAACAATGGAGGTAATTTATACAAATGCCTGTGGCCTGCTGATTTGCATTTTTTCAGTAGCAATCCTGATGATTATAAAATTACTCAAGGAGACCGCAGGGCCTATGATTTAAGGACCAATGTTGAATGGGATAATTATAATGATCTTTATCAATTCATCTATATACTAAATACTGCACCGAAAGAAAATCTACCATGTGAACTTGAAAAAGTATTCAATGTAGCCGATTTTCTCAAAATACTCGCTTTTGATGTGGTGAGTGGGAACTGGGACGGATATTCCTATAACAAGAATAATTTCTACCTGTATCAAAATACATCCACCGGCAAGTTTGAATACATTCTGTACGATCTTGACAATACATTGGGAATTGATTGGATTGGCAGAGACTGGGGAATCCGTAACATATATGACTGGGCAAAACATGGAGAATACAGACCCCTTCATAACCGCATTTTAGAAATTCAGCAATACAAAGACCAATTCTCCTTCTATGTTAATCAGCTGGTTACAGAGATTATGGATACATCATCCTTTTTCCCGCGTATTGACTCAATCCACGCTATGATCTCTGCTTCCCTGACCTCGGATCCCTTTTATTCACTTAATTATGGCTACACATTGGAGAATTTCCATCAATCATATGTTCAGCCACTTTGGGGGCATGTCCCATATGGATTAAAGCCGTACATTAACACAAGAATTGAAGCTGCTAAGGATCAATTAGAGTTGAACGGCATTGTTCCTGTCATAAAGTACATAAAATCGAATCATCCAAGATTAGGTGAATTTCCTTTGGTATCGGCTTTTGTTAAAGATGATGACCCACTGTCAGCGGTGGAGCTGATGTATTCCATTAATGATGGTCCTGATGAAATTATCGATATGTATGATAATGGTTTGAATCCGGATCTTGTTGCAGACGATAATGTGTATACTGTTTCCCTTGATCCTGTAAGCAGCGACAGCAGGATTAAATACCAGGTTAAAGTGAATGATCAGGGTGGAACAGGTGAATTAATAAAGCCTTGCCAGCCAGTTGAGATCCACGTGTTCGAAACAATAAACCCCGATCTGGTAATCAATGAGTTTATGGCAGGAAATGATCAGGCAATTGCAGATGAATTTGGCGAATATGATGACTGGGTTGAGATTTACAACAAAGATCACAATGCGGTTTGGATGGGTGATAAATATTTATCTGATGATCTGCAAAATCCTTGCAGATGGTTACTACCCGATTCAATTCTTGATCCGGGTGGATTTATACTTATATGGGCAGATGGACAAAATGGCCAGGGCCCGGCTCATACAAATTTCAAATTGAAAAAGTCGGGCGAGGAGATTGGTATTTTCGAGTCACCACAAAGAGGATCAACCAATATTGATCACCTGGTATTTGGAGCACAGTTGGATGATTTTTCATATGGCAGAAGTACGGATGGGGGAAGTGAATGGATTGTGTTTAGTAGTTCTACTCCCGGGTTCAGCAATCTGCTAACAGCAATTCCGGTTAGCGGCCAGGTTGAATCACCACTACTTGTTTATCCCAATCCTGCAAACAATGGTATGATATATTTCAACAAACTGATTTCTTTCAGGTTGTATGATTTATCCGGCAGGTTGTTTATGGGAAAGTCCAATGTCAGACAAT
Organism: Bacteroidota bacterium; assembly: GCA_030593185.1. GTDB lineage: Bacteria > Bacteroidota > Bacteroidia > Bacteroidales > VadinHA17 > JADFUQ01. The sequence goes on along the minus strand of JAUVHQ010000143.1, from coordinate 2,124 downwards.
TCAATACTGGAGGAATACTACCCGGCATCTATCTTCTGAGATCTGAAAAAGGAGAAATTGTTAAAATAATTATTCAGTGAATGGCTTTACCGGGGAATAAAAATATTTATTAATCAATAACAAATTAACCATGAAAAGAAGATTATTCATTAGTGTCATTGTACTATTTGTTGCAACTGCGTTATTTTTTAGCTGCAAGCAGATTGCAGATCAGAAGAAGGAAGAACCTGAAAGCTTTATCAGTGAGATTGTTCACCCTGATTGGTCAAAAAATGTTGTCTTGTATGAAATAAACCTAAGGCAATTCACCAAGGAGGGAACCATTACTGCATTTGAGAAACACCTGCCCCGGTTAAAAGAACTTGGTGTTGATGTATTATGGTTTATGCCAGTACATCCGATCGGTGAAGAGAATAGAAAAGGAGAGCTCGGAAGCTATTATTCTGTTAAAGATTATCAGGATATTAATCCGGAATTCGGAACGTTGGATGATTTTAAAACAATGGTTTCAAAAGCCCATGAAATGGGATTTTTTATTATGCTTGATTGGGTTCCAAACCATTCTGCATGGGACAATCCTCTGGCTACTGACCATCCGGAGTTTTACATGAAAGATTCAACCGGAAATTTTATTCCACCAATCGGAACTGACTGGACTGATGTTATACAATTCGACTGGTCACAGCCTGGACTACATGATTACATGGTTGAAGCACTGAGTTTTTGGGTTAGACTCGGAGTGGATGGTTTCCGAGTGGATCATCCACACAAAACCCCGAAGGAAATCTGGGAAAGAGCAAGAGCGGAATTGGAGAAAATCCAACCTGTTCTGATGCTGGCTGAAAATGAAGAACAAACCTATTTTCTTGAAAAAGGATTTGATATGAATTATTCCTGGGAACTGCATCATTTGATGAACAGGGTGGCACAAGGGAAAGAAAGCGTTGTGAGTATTGATAAGCACCTTAAAAAAGAACAGAAAACATACCCTGATAATGTGTACAGATTGAGATTTATTACAAATCATGATGAAAATTCATGGGCTGGAACAATTGAAGAAAGGATGGGAGAAGCTCATAAAGCATTTGCAGTATTTATGTTTACTATTCCTGGTGTCCCACTAATGTATAATGGGCAGGAAGCATGTCTTGATAAACGCCTCAAGTTTTTTGAAAGGGATCCGATTGAATGGAAAGAATGTGAATTAACAGGTTTTTATAAATCACTAAATGAACTTAAGAAAAACAACATGGCACTGTGGAATGGTGACTCCGGAGGAGCAATGAAAAGAATAAAAACCAACAGGAATAATAGAATTTTTGCCTTTTCACGCGAAAAAGAGGATAACAGAGTTATTGTGTTCATTAATATGAGTAAGAAAGCTACTAAAATCAGACCGGCATTGGAGAATCTGAAAGGAGATTATGAAGATCTGTTTTCAAAGGAAAAAATTCAATTACCTTTAATTGATTCGCTATTTCTAGATGCCTGGAATTATAAAGTATTGGTGAAATAAAACTTTAATTAATTTCTCAACAATCCACCCGGCTGTTTCAGAGTAATTTGCTAAATGGTTATACATATTTAATTTAGCGAGTTATATGTGTTTTGCTATGAAAAAATCTTTCACCGGTCTGACAGGTTTATATCATCTGGGGTTTGGCAATTGGATATCCAAAATGGCAACCTGCTAAAAAAATTAATAAGGTTATTAATAACGTTATTAATAACGTAATTATTTTACCTTAACCAGTTGCTTAACAATTTGTTTATTGCGGTTATTAATACGGCAAAAATATATACCTGCGCTTGCCGGTTCACCATTTTCCATCTTGCCATCCCATTTCCAGGTATAAATTCCTGATTTGTATGAGGTCTCAGGTTGGCAAACAATCTTCCCTGTGATGTCAATGATGGAAAGGATATTTTGTTCTCCGGGATCACCTTCCATAGTAATGGTGAAAAAATTATCTGATGGATTAGGATAAATATAAATGGAATAACTATCCTGCCGTAATGGATTGTTAACTGATGCAGTAATGTCAGGTTTGTTCAGCTTTTCTGTTGTATAAATTCTATATTCTCCCGGCTCAAGGGATATTGTTTCATTAACATTTGTTACAT
>JAUVHQ010000032.1 GCA_030593185.1 Bacteroidota bacterium | reverse complement strand
TCAGGCTATGTTATAAGATACTTTTCATTACAAGATTCGACAAACTTCAACCCCATCCGGGGTTGTGGATTGTTTAATTTGCATTGCTACCCCGGACGTGACCGGGGCTATCTGACTTTAAGCCCTCGGGCTTATTATTTGGGTGCTGTATTGCGGAAAACAGGAGTCTGAAATTCATTATAACCGAATTCCCATGATTGTGATATCATCGATTTGTTCTGATTCTTTCATCCAATCCTCTATTGTTCTTTCAAGTACAACTTTCTGTTCATTCATGGGTTTTCGATGAATGTTTAAAAGTACTTCGCAAAGCCTTTTAGTAGAGAATTTTTTTCCTTTTTCCCCACCAAACTGATCTGCATACCCATCGGAAAACATATAAATTATATCTCCTTTTTGTATGTCAATTTCATGCAAGGCAAAAGATCCTTCTTTTTGATAGGACATGCCTATGGGTATATTATCGCCCTTATATAATTGCACCTCTTTATTCCGAATTAGCAGTAATGCATTAAAAGATCCGGAAAATTGCAGTTGGTTCTTTTTATGATCAATTACACATAATGCAATATCCATCCCGTCAGGTATTGTTTCTTCTATGCTGGTTTGTCTTAATGCAATTATTACATTTTCACGGAGATGATATAATATTTCATTGGCTTGGGTAATACCTAAATTGTTGACAATTTCATTTAAAAAAGTAATTCCAAGCATGCTCATAAATGCTCCCGGCACTCCATGACCGGTGCAGTCGGCAACAGTAACAATGATTTTTCCATTCCTTTTGGTTAACCAGTAAAAATCGCCGCTAACAATATCCTTTGGTCTATTAATAATAAAATTATTAACAAGTAATTTATCCAAAAGACTAAGAGGAGGGAATACTGCCGACTGTATATTGCTTGCGTATCTTATACTGTCAGTAATGTTTTTGTTTTTTGCTTTAATGAGATCCCGTTGCCCTTTTATTGCGTCACGTTGTATTTCAATTTCCTCTTTTTGACGGACGACTTCCTCAGTTCGTTCCATTACTTTTTCTTCAAGAATTCTTTTTTCTTTTAAAAGATTATATTCACGTCTTTTAATATAAGAGATGATAAGGCTTACGATGAAAATAATTGTGATTATATAAAACCAACTGCGTTTCCAAACAGGTTTCTTAATAACTATATTAAGTTCTAAGGGCTTTTGTGTAAAGGTTCCATCATCGTTACTAGCTATCAACTGAAAATTATAATTACCATCGATCAAACCATTATAAGATACATAATTGTCTGATATTAGATCAGACCAGTAATCATCATAACCTTTTAATTTATACTGATATTTGACCAGGCCGGGGGCCTTCAGACTTATTCCAATAAATTCAATTCTTATTTTGTATCGACCAGGTGGCAATATTAAATCCTCTGTAAGATCTATTTTTTCGTCATTAATGCTAACAGAAGTGAAACTTAACGAGGGGGCTAATGATATTTGATTTTCTAATGACGGATTATAAGTCAGAATGCCATTATTTGATCCAAACCATGTAATCCCGTATTTATCAATGAAAGTTGCATTTGCATTAAACTCAGTGCTTCTATTTATCCCAACATTTTCCTGTAGTGGTTTTATAAAATAATCTTTTGTTGCTACTCTGCTCAATCCACCTCTATGAGTAACCCAAATATGGTTTTGCTTATCCCCAATTACCGAATAACAATAATCAGACAGTAATCCTTCCCTGGATGTAACATTCATTATTGAATCCCTTTGTATTTTATAAATGCCATTTCCATGGGTTCCTACCCAAATATTATGATCTGTGTCCTCGGTTACGGATGTAATATTCAATACTCCTCTACTGGAGATTTCCATTTTCTCAACCATATTATTTTGTATAAAACAGAGAGAATTACTAAGGGTTGATATCCATATTTTACTTTTTGAATCAATAAATAAATGATTTACGTTATTATGAGGAAGGCCACCCTGGTTGATGGTAAGCCATCGAATATAATTGGTGGATAAATCTATGTTACAGATACCTTTTTCCGTAGCAACCCAAATTTGATCCTTCATACCTGTTATTGCATTGATGGAATTCTCAAGAGTTCCTTCGTTAATAAAATAATGATAGAATTTTTCCCTATCAGCCTGCATCCGGTATAATCCGCTTTTTTCGGTTCCAACCCATATATCTTCTCCATCTATAGGATATATTGCTGAAATTTTATCCTGTGGTAAGCCATAGTCTATTCCATAAAAAGTAATCTCATTGTCTTTTGATGGGTCAATTTTGATAAGACCTTTTTCTGTTCCAACCCATTTATAATAATCATCAACATAAATAGAATTAATATTATTCCCATATTTATCTTCATCGAAGGAATAGAAGGTGAAAGCTTCTTCTATTAATCTCGCCAGGCCGGTTCCAAATTTGCCTATCCAAATGTTTCCTTCAATGTCCTCATATACTACTTTTACATTATTGGTTTTCAGACCATTGTTTTCATTATAATTAATCGCCTCCTTAAATCCCTCTGAAGGTGAATAAATTAATTTGTACAGCCCGTTACCAAATGTACCGATCCACAAATTTGATCTGCTATCTTCGTATACTCCTTGCGCACCCTCAATTTCAATATCAAGATTCAACCCAATCTGCACAACGACAAAATCCTCCCCTTCCCTGTTCAACCGAAAAATACCTTCATTTTGGGTAACTATGTAAAAACCAGCATTATCTCTTGTTTTGGTAATATCCAGGATTCTGGATTCCGGAATACCTTTAATGGTTTGGATAATTTGGATCTTACCTGTTCTCTTGTCCAAAGAACAATGGATCAAGCCGTTTACTGAACCGATAATAATCTCATTGGGACTAAGAAAATTAAAAGAAAAAATGGACATTTGATCCCGAATCATGTTAAAGGGTTCAATCTCAAATTGATCCTTTATTACCACTAAACCGTGGGTCTGTGTACTAAACCAGATTTGACCATCGGCCGTTTCAACAATATCTGTTATTGAGCTTTTTCCCTGATCTGCCGTAAGGATTTTATTAAATTCTTTTCCGTTATAAAAGGTAATGCCACCGTTCATATGACCAAACCAAAAACCGGCATCACTTTTATAACTACAGGTGATAAAATCACCTGCCAGAGAATCATTGGTAGTAAAGGTTTCAAAGCTTGAACCATTAAATCGGGATAAACCATTCCCTGTTCCAATCCATAAATAGCCATCGTTATCCTGACTTATGGTATAGATATATGGTTGAGGAATTCCTTGTTCTACACCGAATTCGATAACCTTATAGACCTGCGGGTAGGCAGGTGCAGAAAACCATAATAATATGGCAATAACAACTCCTTTAAAGTAGATGTAATTATTAATACGTAGTCTTATTAGCTTCAAAGGCATTATCTTTTATCAATCACTTTCATTCGTATCTTCGGGTTATAAACTGGTATACCACCAATAGGAACCACGAAAAATGGTAAAAGGTCACCATATTGATTTTGTACGGTTACTACTACATTATTATTTTTTATCAGTCTTGCCCGATTTTTAATAAACTGGATTTCAATCGATGTATTTTTTTCTTCTTCAATTATTGGGAATTCCCTTACCACCCAATTATTTTCTCCTGAAGTTTCACATAATACCCCATTCTTAGCAACCGATACAATTCGTATAAATCCATCATTATCCCAATCGTAATTTGAGATTTCGATTGAGATAGTCCTGTCATCAATGTATGGATATATCTGGGACACATTGTTTTGATTATTTGATAGTCGGAATGTATATTCGTACGTGAAAACATTACCTCCTTCAACCTCTTTATTTTCTTTCGGACTGGTGCTCAAGAAATATTTGTATAAATTTCCGTCATCCCCTGATAATCCTTCAGCGATGACTTTAAAAATCCGCCCGTCATATTTCTCAACATATTCTCCTTCAAAAGGATTAAATGGCCCAAATGTATACCACCTGTTATCATATTTATTACTTGTTTTGAAAGTTCTGGAAACCAGCAAATTACCGCTTTTATAATTTCCTGTCGGATCAACCCCCTGGGCATCGTCATCTGACCAACATCCTTCTCCTCCGTAAACTGAAAAACTAACCTGCGTATCAAATTCTCCTTTTCCTTCATCCAATTCGCCTCCTGTATCAGGGTCAAAAACACGAACATATATGGGCTCTGTTTGGTTCGTGGGAATGCGGAAGAAAAATATCTGACAAAAATCATCATCTCCCCACGATTTATCAGCATTGGCGCCAAAAGTAACCAGGTAGGGAATATTTTCCTCAGCTGCCGGTGCAGATTGGGAGTAAAGATTGTATACAGTTAATATAAATAGTATTGTAATCCAGTAAATTCTGTATCTATTCTCCATAAAATTTAATATGTTATTCGAAATTAAGAATATTTTTCTTATCAAAAGAATAAAATGGAGAGATTATTGATGACCATAAATATTCGAATCTGGTTTATTGATACATGCAAGATTCATTTTCAGAAATTAATTTAATTAAGCAAATCGAAGATATACTATGCCATTTTCAGATCAGCCATAAATGGCGAAAAATTCTATGAACCGAGCTTGCGAGCTGAACGAAGTTAATTTTTCGGGTTAATCATTTATTGATAACGATGAATTCCACCCTCCTATTCATTTCCCTACCCTCTTCTGTATTATTAGTAGCAATCGGTCTGGATTCTCCATAACCTTTCCCGATTATTCTGTGCTCACTAATTTCTTTTCCAACCAAATAATCCACAATTGATTGTACACGTCTCCGGGAAAGAATCATATTGTATTCAAAAGATCCCATATTATCTGTATGTGCTGCAATTTCAAGTTTAATGAATGGATATTTATTCATAATTTCTACCAGTCGATCCAGGATCGGATAGGAAGCCGATGTAATTCTGTGTTTATCAAATTCGAAAAGCGCATCCGCAAACTCTCCAAAAGCCTTGGTCAGTTCAATTAACTCATCTTCTGCCATATCTGCAAGGATATAGCTTCTAACCCGTGCATTATTATAACCAAGAGCTATCATTTCATTATAAATTGAATATGTTTCCAGAACGCCCTTTTCTTCACCAACGGTATAACTATATAAGTTCTCACCTTTCAAATAGACTTCCTTGATGTCATATTCTCCTCTAAGGGGATCAAATAAACTTGTATCAATTGATAGTTGAGTATCCGTGGTAAGAATTTCCACACGAAAAGTAGCATTTTTCTGGAGGGCATCCCCGTAAGAATACAGATTATCAACTACAGATTGATCTGATTGTTCAATTTCCGGTAACGCTGCTAGTTCTCCTTTTGCTTTGGCCGTATGCATTGCCATCGCCTGGTAGTCTTCCAGAATTACTATTTTTTTATAAACACAAGATCTGGAGGAAATCCCTAAGCTGTCTTTATCGCTTAATAATCCCAGTTGTACGATATATTCACCTGTATTATTATAGCTATGTTCTGCCTCAGGACCTTTTTGCTTATATCCATCTCCGAAATTCCATATGTATTCAGCAATGTTGAAATCCGGCAAATTGGTCCGCAAGCCATCAAATCTGATCTTTGCATCAATTATGCTTACATCCGGCGAATTTATGAAAGGCTGGAGAACATCTTTAAGTTCAAATACAAATGAGGATTGAGTAAAGAATGTGTTACCGGTATTGTTGTCTATTATGCTTAGCTGCACTGTATATTCACCCGGGCCGGAATAACAATACTCCACTTCCAAACCGATTTCTTTTCCACCATCTCCGAAATCCCATTCATATCGTAAAGATAGCGTATCAAGATCCAGATTTCCTTCATCATAAAACAAAAAACAATAATGATTATCCTGAAGACTATCACAAGCAAAGAACTGGGGGAATTCTGTCTTAAAATAGAATATGTCGTCACTTTCATCACGGTTTGATGAAAAATAACCCTCTTCCATATTCCCTGTTGCAATCAAACCGAAATCATCTTTTGCTGAGTTTATGGGTGGTTCCAAAGGAATGGGAGTTATCCACTGACCGTATATTTCCCTTGTATAGTAAATATCTTTCCCTCCCAGACCATGATGACCATCTGAAGCAAAGATTAAATCACCCCTCTCACTGATAAAAGGAAAGGACTCATTTCCGCTGGTATTGACAGCCGGGCCAAGGTTGACCGGTTCTTCCCAATCATCATTACTCCGGGTACAATAATAGAGATCGGCACCTCCGAATCCTCCCGGTTTATCAGATGAAAAATATAATCTACTTTCATCCCGGGAGAGTACCGGTGTCAGAAATGAAGAATTGGGATCATTGTATTTGAATGGTTTCATATTGATCCATTTTCCTTCGTTAAACTCAGCAGAAAAAATACCAAGCTTGTTTTGAAGATCAGAAACATCCTTCAGCTTATTTTCAACATGATAATTCCTGGTAAAATAGATCACATTCATTTCTTTATTAAAACTTGCAGGACCATCATGATAACTTGTTAATAATTCTTTTGCAAGCAGTACTGAACTCTCCCAGCCGAGACTACCTTCAGGTCTTATGAACAATAAGTTAAAGTTCTCTTTATTATTTTCACCCGAATAGGTAATAAAGAGTCCGGTTTTACGGTTTGAACAAAAAACAAGCCCGTCCAGGTAAAAGGTTGGCGAGAATTCATCATATTTTTCCGAACTGAAGGGTGTTATTCGAATCGAATAATTATCAGTTTGTCCACTAACAAATGGCCATATTAAACACAAACAAACCAAACAAAGAATGTTTATTTTATTCATACGTTTAAATCTTTTATGTTAGTAACAAGGTTACTTATATTTTCTACCTTTTTACAAGTTCTGTGGTATTTGCTCATGAATAAATTTATTTTCAAAGGTATTCGCGAGCTCACTGCCTATCGGCAGTTCGGTTGTTACTCGCTCCCACAAAAGCCCATGGCGCAAACCCGCTCGTGAACTTCCATGTGGAAAAATCCGGATACTGTTGAGCAACCATTATTTAATCATTTTTGTTTGTGCATTAATAATACATGGAAGTTTCATAATTCGTATTTTAATAGTATCGAGGACTAATTACTTCTAAAAGATAGTTAAAATCGTATTTCATCATAATCTCATGTGATCCGCTATTGTATCTGCCCAGTTTCCCAAGATCAAAATCACAGGAATAGGCTATTCTCAATTGATTATTTATCTGATACTGGAATATGCCAACCATTGACTTTTTGCTTCGGTATGAGACTCCTACCCAAAACTTTTCCATATAGATGATATGTGAATATAGGTCAATTTGAGGTGAATTCCCGGGATTATATTTCATTAGGAGGGCAGGGAAGATTTTTATTTTGGCATTTATCACGAAAATATTTCCAGCTGTAATCATATAATTATATTCAGAAAAGTTATTTTGTATTGTAAATTTACTTTTCGTAAAATTAAATTGGTGACTAAGGAATAGTGGAATTGAAAGACCCAGAAAGAATTTGTCTATAGTGTAATATGCTCCAACACTAAAATCCGGCAAAGTAAAGGTTAAGGAATTTTCCATTAGAAGTTCATCATCGGGATCAATAGCTACTAATTCAGACCAGGCTGTATTTATCAAAGTTAATCCTGCGCCCAACCCCAGGGCAAGTTTTCCATTAACAACATCCATCCGGTATGCATAATTCGCAACTATGCTGGTTTCGCTTGTCACTCCAATCTTATCATTTATGATCAGGAGCCCAAGCCCTATTTTTTCTTTCCTTAATGGGGCATGAAGGGAGAATGACATGGTTTTTGGAGCTCCTTCCAACCCTACCCATTGATTTCTGTAAAGCATGGTCGTGCTTAACGCCTCACGACTTCCCGAATACGCGGGATTTATTGCCAGACCATTGAATATATACTGGTTAGAGAGTGGTTGCAGCTGCCCCCAGACTAACAGTGTAAACAAAAAAGTAAATATGGAAACAAAACTACGCTTCATTTTACCTTTTAATTACAACAAATCCCTTCAGAACTCTTCCGTCGGCCAGTTTTAAAACATAGAAATAGGTGTCTGCCGGAAGCTCATTTCTATTATGATCCCGTCCATCCCAATCATTTTTGTAATTTTCATTTTTATAAACTTCGGCTCCCCAACGGTTAAAAACAATCAATTCACTTGAATCAAAATTCCCAATGCCACGAACCATAAAATAATCATTTTTATTATCTCCATTTGGAGTAATAACTGATGGTACTACAAGATCATTAACAGTTATTTTAACTTCATCAGTAGCTTCCGGACAAACTCCATTTGTTACTTTCCAGATAAAAATATTATCTCCCGGTGATAAACCGGTGACCACGGAAACAGGGGAGTTTTTGTTACCAAACTTGCCTGCCCCTGAAGCCACTGACCATTCACCCGATTCAGATGAAGTGAGTTCGGCCTCCATCGTGGTTTCAAAAACATAATCCAGCTCCTGATCAGGACCGGCATTCGCTGTAGGTTGTTTAAATACAAACACTATTATACTTTCAAAATTCTCACAACCATTTTGATCTGTAAGGATTACCTTAAATGTGGTTGTTACATTTGGTGAAGCGATAGGATTCGGCATATTGGAATTACTAAGTATGTCCGAGTTGTCCCATTGAAATACACCTTCACCGGAAGCCTGAAGCTGAACACTTTCTCCTTCACAGATATTTATATCCTCACCAGCATCAATATCAGGCAATGGATTTACTGTAATGGTTACATCATCTGTGTCCTGAACACCGTTAATATCAGTGACAACCACTGTATATGTTGTTGTAATTGTCGGACTGGCAATTGGATTTGAGATATTTGGATCATTTAGTCCATCGGTTGGCGACCAGCTATAGCTTATCCCACCACTGGCACTTAGATTTATGCTTTCCCCAAGACAAATCGAATCATCCGAACCCGCATTAGCAAAATCACCCGGAAGTACCGTTATTTTAATGCTATCAGTATTCTGGCAACCATTATTGTCTGTTACTGATACGAAATAGGTTGTTGTGGCAATAGGATTTGCAATTGGATTTGAAATGCCTGGATCACTTAATCCTGTTGCAGGATTCCAGGAATAAAAAATTCCTCCACTGGCATTCAGGACGGTATCTGATCCATAGTATATTGATATGTCTTCCCCGGCTTCTGCTTCGGGTATAGGATTTACTGTTACTTTCACATTATCTTGACCACTACACCCATTTAAATCCGTAATTGTTAACGTGTAAATGGTTGTAGTTGTCGGATTTACTATGGGGTCTGCAATGTTGGAATTACTTAAACCGGTTTCAGGACTCCAGGAATAAGTTACTCCTCCGCTTGCGTTTAATTTTGATTCTTCACCAAAACATAATGAAATATCCTGACCTGCATCTGCTACTGGTGGTTCATAAAAATGAACACTGATTATAGAGTCGGCAGAACAGATACCGTTAACCTCCGTCCAGGTAAACTCATAGCTGCCATACGCATCAACCGTCACCAGGGCATTCGGAGTTCCGGCATCAGGGGTAAAGCTTACTGTTCCCGGACCCATTGTTTTTGTCCAGTTTCCTGTTCCTGCACTCATGGTAGCCTGCAAAGCATAATCCAGGTCACATTCATCTCCACCAGGTCCTGCATCTGCTATCGGTTGTTCGTAGAAATTAACCGTTATCGTGGAATCATCCGAACAGGTACCGTTCACTTCAGTCCACGTAAATTCATATGTGCCGTAGGTATCCACCGTGACTGTTGCATCAGGGGTGGTGGCATCCGGAGTGAAGGTTTCTGTACCGGGACCACTGGTTTTGGTCCACGTACCAGTTCCAACACTCGGGGTTGCCTGAAAATCAAAATCCAGGTCACATTCATCACCCCCTACACCAGCATCAGCAACCGGCTGTTCATCGACATTCACTGTTGCTGTTCCGGAAACGGTTCCATTACAACCATGAACATCCCCGACAGTTACCAAATAATAAGTAGTAGCTGACAACGGGTTTACAGTGATGAAATAAGGTGATGAATTTATTCCGGAAATACTAAAAGTATCAACTCCATCAGAGTATTCGAGATCCCAGGGATTATCACCAGTTAGTTCAATTTTCAAGTTTGCAGAATTCCCTTCACATATTGTTGTATCCCCGCTTATTGTAGCCGTTGTGGTTGGGAAATAAGCTACAGTGGCACTTCCGGAAGTTGTTCCAATACAATTTATATCTTCTACTTGTGCCAGAGTATATATCCCGGCTTGTGAGACTTCAATCGTATAAGGATTAATATTTATTCCTGTAACCGTTGTATCGTTTGCACCATCCCGCCGGATTATTACATCCCATGGTGAAGATCCGGTTAAATCAACAGTTAGTGTAGCTAATGCATCATCATCACAGATCGTTGTGTCTCCGCTAATAGATGCTTGAGGTAATTCATACACATAAATAGTTATTGTGTTGGAGGAATCAGGTTGACATGCATCACTTGTCAGGAAAGCCCTATAGTCAGTAGTATCATTGGGTGACACAACCAGTGTTGGGGCATTTTCACCAGATATGTCAGTCCAGTTATTTAATCCATAAGGAGATGATTGCCATTGGATAATCCCGTAATAACCAGTCAATGAAATTGTAGTGCTCTCAGATAAACAAATTTGATCCTGAGCAGTAGAAGCAGTACCTCCTTCTGCATCAATACATGTAAGTTCTATGTTGGCCAGGAAAATGTTTTCACCACCATCGTCCGGAAGCGTCTCGGTATCAAAAAATGCTTGTTCGTTATAATGACCTGTTATATAAATATTCGTTGAGTTATCAGTACTTATTCCATATCCTATATCCGCAGCTCCTGAACTTCCCGCCATTTTTGCCCAATTAAACGTACCATTATCCAGGAAAGAAGCCACAAAGATATCTGCATTACCTGTAGTCGTAATTGTAGTATCACCGAAAAAGTTTAGATCTTGACTAAAATAGCCTGTAACATATATTGATTTAGAAACATCAGTTATTATATCTAATCCCTCTTCATCTCCTAGATCTGTGCATGTAACAATCCTAACCCACCCGGTATTACCATTAATCTTGGAATGAGAAGAAATAAAAATATCCTTATTGGAAGAAACAGTTACCGGATTATTTATATAGTCCGGAAAATCGGCAGAATTGCTTATTCCTCCCGTAATATACAGACTGTCAGCATCATGGGTTATTCCATATCCATCATCATGATCCATGCTTGATATTTTCTGGCTCCAGCTATAATTACTGTTTACATCGAAGGATAGGATAAATATCTCAGAGTTACCAGAAGAGGCATTTGCCATTGATACAACGTTTGTGCCTGATGTATCCGGGACACTCAATGGATTACCTGTGAAACTTCCCAAAAAATACACATTAGTGCCATCAGAGAGTACATCATAAGCAAAATCCGATCCATCACTTCCCCCTTCCAGTATCCACTGCTCATTTCCATTCACATCATACTTTGCTACAAAATAATCTTCATTTCCCTGATTAAATGAGCCTGAGAAAGAACCAAAACTTGTGATTCCGTTACAATGACCTGAAGTAAAAACAGAAGAATTTTCAGCATAAATGTTAAGTCCTTTAGCATCTCCTGATGATCCATCAGAATGTCTGACCCATTGTAATGCCCCATCCGGATTATATTTGGCAACAAAGAAATCTAATCCTGAAGCATTGGTAATTGTCGAATCAGGTGTTGATGAAGATGTACCTGAAAAATAGTTAGTTCCGTTATCAATATACCCTGTTATATAAATGTTTCCGGATGAGTCAAGGGTAATTGCACTGGTCTCATCATCTCCGCTACCTCCAATCTTGAAAGCCCATAAGATAGTTCCATTTTTATCATATTTAACGACCAAACCATCTTCCCCTCCGTAAGTTGAAGAAAAATCCGTACTGGGATTCGAATTTCCCGGAAAATATGCACTTAAATCATTTCTCCATCCTCCTGTTATATAAATATTACCGGTAACAGGGTCTGCTGCTACATCGCTGGCATGTTCATGTCCTATAGTGTGGATAGCCCTGGCCCATTGCCAGTCAGGGACCTGTGCATACAGATCCAGAGAAACGCAGAAAAGTAATATGATAAAATATGCCTGAACTTTTTTCAAAGTTTTATATTTCTATATATTTGATAAATTGATAATTTTCAGTATATTAAGTAAATTTAAACATTATGTTTCATTATTATCGAAGAAATTTTGGATATATATGTGGTAAAACCAGTTTCATGTTCGGTTGTTAGGTTATATATTATATGACAAAAATTATTTAAAGAAGGTTGCTTTAATCGTGACTTTCAGGCAGCTATTAAACAGGGGAAACTCAGTTTTGTTTGAGATAAACGTTTAAAGAAATACCTGTATCTTGAGGCTGGATCGGTTTCGGGTTTCGGATTGAATAAAAAGAGTTATGTGTTTCGAGTTATCCGCCTTCGTTAAAACTTTCGGCGGACGAAGCGAGTTAAGACAGATTCTCCTCTGAAAACTCTCCCAGTTTTGAATATTTCTTATACAGATCCTCGTATTTCTTTGCATTCTCAGGATCCGGAAAATACTCCGATTCAAATCCATTACCCATAGCATCCTGTGCTTCTTCAATTGTGTTGTAAACACCACCCACAACTGATGCAGCCATAGCTGAGCCAAGAGCACATGTTTGTTCAGCCCGCGCTACTTTTATTGGCATATTCATTACATCTGCTACCACCTGCATCACAAACGGAGATTTTTTTGCCACCCCTCCAAGAGCAATAACTCCCTTTATTTCAACACCTTCTGAAACAAACCTGTCTGCTATTTTTTTTGCTCCA
>JAUVHQ010000396.1 GCA_030593185.1 Bacteroidota bacterium | reverse complement strand
TCCAGAACAGGGAAAATAATCCTTCCTGATTCAGGCATAATTGTTATCCCGGCAATAAAATCAAATTTACCATCGGGTGATGGTTCAAGTTGTGAATTCAGGTTATCAAGATTTAGAACATGCAATAAAATCTGGTCGCTTAACTTACCTTCAGGAAGATAATTTATTGCATTACCTGTCTTATCGTCCTGGTACAGAACATTCAGTTCAAAATCCTGCTTTTTTACCTGGTAGGCACCAAGGGCGTAAACATTTTTCATCATCAGATTCCATGAAGGCAGTCTGGGAGTTAAATTTGTTCCTTTTATCAATTTCAATATCAAAGAGTTAGGAGCTCCAACCTCTGCAGAAAATTCACCAACCCTGAAAACCTTGCCATTCAATGTATATTCGTATGCAACAGCCAGAACCTGGTCAGCATTAAGTGCTGTATTTACAGATATATACCCAAGTTGTTTATTAAGTTTATATTCACGAGTGGTAAGTTTACGGGCATTTTCAATCTTCTCATAATCCTGTCCAATAGTAAACCCGGGGGATAAAGGTGCAAGTGTATTTGTTACCTGATTAATATTTCTTATCTCCTGGTAATTATTCAGCATTTCCTGGTAAATACCATTCAAATCATTATACGGATATGGTCCCGTCCCGGTTTGTGCGAATGCTGGGATTGTATTATAAATATTTTTTTGTGATTCAGCAATATCTAAAAATGCCACTATATTCCGGGAGTCTTCAAAATTATTTGATTTATTTGTTACCCAAATTTCTATCCGTTCAATATTTACACCTGAGTTAATAACAGGCAGGTTTTTCATGGCAGTATTATAAGCATCCCGGAAATATTGAGACAGAAAAAAGTGTTTATTCGCTTCGTATTCGTCAGAATTTACTTCAAACTCATTAAGTTGGGCTCCTCCCTTCACATCAATAACTGAAGTTTCCCCTTTTTGCTGTGAAAAGACATTAGTAATAGTAAGTTTTCCGAATTGAAGCTCAGTCTTCAGACCGAATAAGCTTTGGCTGCCAGTAATAAGGGATCCGGAGAGCGGCAAAGTAACATTACCGGCCTCTATTTTCTTAATAATTTCGTCCTCTTTACCTGAGTATTCAAGTTTGGTTTTATTCTCAAAATCAAAAGTAGCTTCTGTATTATAATTCACTCCCAATCGCATTTTATCGCCAATGGTGCCTGTCACATTCATTTGTATCTTTTCCTGGAAGTCAAAAGTAGCTACTTTCCTAAGCCGCTCGGAAAGGGATGGATTATCAATTCTTGAGATATTAACACCAAAAATCAGCTCTGCCGAGCCCTGTGGAATAACATTAATGGTATTGCTGCCAAACACCTTATCAATACCTTCAATTCCAAACTGGAGTTTTGGCAAAATTGATGAACGATAATCAGTACCTTCACCACTGCTCCGCTCCTGCCAATATTTTCTTACGGATTGTTCAAATCTATATTTTTTATATTCCTCCAGGGTCATGTGAACAGGTGTACGGTAATTAAAATCACCAATTTTATCCTGAAGAATATATTCATTTTTTTCAGGATCATAGGTTACCACTGAATTAATATTAGATGGAAGCTTCAGGTACAATCCCGATTGTACTTCTCCAATATAAGGGTTACCTGAATAGTCATTAAACGGGAAACGAAGATCAACAGCAGTAGTATCCTTCCGGGTTGTGTCCTGTTGTAGTATTTCCGGGGAAAGAGAATACGTATTTTCCGGGTATGATAAATAAGTAGTCCTTGTCAGAACCGGTGACGATCCTAACCAAAACATTACTATCCCTGCAATAATATATCTCAGAATTTTTTTCAAGTGCCACGG
>JAUVHQ010000356.1 GCA_030593185.1 Bacteroidota bacterium | reverse complement strand
AGCTATTCTTCTTTCTGTTGTATTTGCCCGCTTAAGCAGACTTGTAAAAGGGGTTGGCGGACCTTATATCTATGCAAGAAAAAGTTTCGGCGATATTGCCGGCTTCCTGGTGGCATGGGGTTACTGGATTTCAATATGGTCGGGAAATGCTGCAATTTCAGTAGCAGCAATTGGTTATCTCAGTTCATTCTGTCCTGCCATAGCCGGAAACCATTTCTTATCAGGATTATTGGCAATATCAGCAATCTGGTTTTTTACCTGGATTAATACACTGGGGATACGAAAAGTTGGATTTGTCCAGCTTGTTTTTACTATTCTGAAAATTATTCCGCTTATTGCAATAACAATATTTGGTTTTTTCTATTTTGATCCGGGTAACTTTAAACCGTTCAATTTAAGCGGGGATCCTGCTTTTTCAGTAATTGGACGAACTGCAGCCATTACATTATGGGCATTTCTTGGTCTTGAATCGGTAACTATTCCTGCAGATAAAATAAAAGATCCGGAGCGGACAATTCCACGAGCTACAATATTAGGAACATTGCTGGTTGCTGTGATCTATATTGGTAGTACTGTTGCAGTGATGGGTATTATTTCCCCTCAGGAACTTGCAAACTCAACTGCTCCATTTGCTGATGCAGCAAACAATATCTGGAATTCATGGGCTGGGTATGCAGTGGCGGGCGGAGCGGTTATTGCATGTTTTGGAGCATTAAACGGATGGATACTTCTTCAGGGACAGTTACCAATGGCTGCAGCTAAAAATGACATCTTTCCAAAGATATTCAGAAAAACTTCAAAAAAGAATATCCCGATATTTGGACTGGTTATTTCAAGTATACTGGCAACAATACTTATTTTCATGAATTATACACGGGGATTGGTTGAAATGTTCACTTTTATCATTATGGTATCCACCCTTGCAACCCTTTTTCCTTATTTACTGTCCACAGCATCTGAACTGGTAATTTATTTTCGCAATAAAAAATTATATAATCAGAAACAGTTAATTAGTAAGTCAATAATTTCTGTTCTGGCATTTCTGTTTTCAATTTGGGCAGTAATTAGTTTAGGAATGGAGATAATTGGTTTGGGATTTTTGCTTCTTCTTGCCGGTATCCCATTTTATCTCTGGCTTAAGAAAAGAGAAAGAGAAGAAAAAAATAATAGTATCTAATCAGTCGGCCCGTCCGACCGGAGTCATCCGGGCGGGCAGTCCACAGTCGGCAGTCCACAGTCAGCAGTCAACAATCCAGAGCAGTAAGTCCAAAGTCCCTCAATCAGGTTAAAATGAAATCTGTTTTTTAACAACTCAGATAAGAAAAACTTCATGATATATTTATTAAAATGCTTAATCACATAATTAAAAATTCTAAAAGGTATATGTAGACTATCTTTCAGTTTGCCGGCTGAAGACTGCCGACTTAAAATTTAATTATTTTAGACTTTCCAAACTTAAAACATTGAATGGTTACAAATGATAAATGCAGAATATTACTACAACCCCACAACCTCTTTTCCTTGTATAAACCTAATATCTCTCGGAATTCCTTCTTCAGAAATTCTATCCAGATCATTCTGCAACTCATCTCTTATGAACCCTTTTTCTTCAACAAGTTTTTTTGCTGCTTCATAATCGCCATCGCCTTGTATAACAAGGATTTTATTTGCAAGCAGTTCCATCGCTTCTGTCATTTTATCGAAATTCACACTATACATGCCGGTTTCTTCATCTTTGGTAAATGCTCCATGTTCCTGGAAGAAGTAAAACCTGATCATATTGGCTTTCCCATGTGAACTGGCTACTCCAAAACGAATTGACCGGAATATACTGGCCATAAAGGTTACATAATTATCCATCAGGTCTTTTTCTCCAAATTCACCCATCTCAGCCAGTTTTTTAACTAAGAATAAGCCAACAATATCTGCTTTGCCTTCTTCTATTGCACTGTATTGTTCTTTGAGTGCATGACGCACTGTTCCTTTATCATTGATAGTGTTATTTATTCCAAGTCCATGTGCGGTTTCATGGAACATTACATTCTGAAAGAAAGCATCAAACCTGACATGTTTCCTTTGTTCTTCAGCAATTAAAACATTGGATATAGGGACAAGTATTTTGTCAAATTTATATTGCATGGCATTTTTCAACTGAAGCTTACGCGATCCTTTCTGAGCATGAACACGTTCATCATTTGGGAGGTTTATTGCTATTGTTTTACTGCCTGCATTGCAATCGCCTGCACAGAAAACAACATCATAAACCCCGAGATCAGAACCACTACCCGGAACTTCTGTTTTGTATTTGTTATCAACAGGCAGACTTTCCTGAAGTTCAGGCAGAAGACCGGCGAATTTGTCAAGAAGTTCGCTCCATTCCTGATCTTTCAACAAAATAAAAGCCTCATGTGCTGCTTTATAATTGAATAATCCATCTTCATAATTTTCTATCGGACCAATAACAATGTCAATATCATTATTGCTGAGATCCATCCATGCCATGTCACTTTCGAAATAATCAT
>JAUVHQ010000308.1 GCA_030593185.1 Bacteroidota bacterium | reverse complement strand
CATTGATGTAGGCCTTACTTTTTTCTCTTTTAGTTTTTCAATCAGGTCAGCCCTGGGTTCGGGTTTTAACTGCCGTTGCAGAACATATTCGTAACCACCAAAATCGGGTTGAGTCCCGGGAACTTCCGCGAAAATCTTTTTTTCTCTTTCAAGCAATTGCAGGCCTAAGTACGCAGCACCAAGATCGCCGGTAACACATATAATATCATTTATTTGAGCAGAATCCCTGAAAACAATATCTTTTTCAGATGCATGTCCTATGGCTGTGATGCTGATAGTCAGGCCGGTAAGCGAAGATGAGGTGTCGCCTCCAACAAGGTCAACACCGTAGTTGTCGCAAGCTAAATATATCCCCTCATATATAAGATCAATGTCTTCAACAGCAAATTTGCCGGAGATTCCTAACGAAATAATCATTTGTGTCGGATCAGCATTCATAGCATATATATCGGAAAAATTTATAACTGCTGCCTTGTATCCAAGATGTTTCAAAGGTGTGTAAATAAGGTTAAAATGAATTCCCTCAAGCAGGATGTCTGTAGTAACAATTGTCTGATCTTTCCCATGATCAATTACAGCAGCATCATCTCCTACTCCTTTTTTTGTGCTTTTATTCTTTATCCGGATTTTCCTGGTCAGGTGATCGATCAAACCGAACTCTCCCAATTCTGATATTGGCGTTTTTTTTTCTTTATCTGTCATCATATATTGTGGGTTTTTATATTTTTCATCTTACATCTTACATCATACATCTTGATTCTCATAAAATCATTCCCTTGTGCGTCAAAATTAGAAGATTAATTTATGTTTATCGAATTTTTATCTCATCCTTGTGAAATAAATCAGAGTTTTCTTGTAAAACAAAACTTCACAGGGTAAGTTTGTGAAACTATGTTTTCAAATAAATTGCTATATTTGCGCTTATTTAGAGTTGTTCTATATAAGACAAAATGGCAATGAATGACAATGAATAATGACAGGCAGGAAGATATGAAGAAGGAACAAGACAAAATAATAAGCGAAGTCACGGGAAGTGATTATAAATACGGCTTTTATACTGATATAGATATTGAAACCTTTCCACCCGGGTTAAATGAAGATGTTGTCCGTGCTATTTCAGCAAAGAAAGAGGAGCCGGAATTTATGCTTGAATTCCGCCTGAAAGCTTATAATCACTGGCTGAAAATGGAAATGCCCGACTGGGCACATCTGAAAATTCCTGAAATTAATTACCAGGATATCAGTTATTACGCGGCTCCAAAGAATATAAAAGGAACTGAAAGTGTGGATGAAGTAGATCCTGAACTAAGAAAAACCTTTGATAAGCTTGGGATATCCCTCAATGAGCAAAAACGGCTTACAGGAGTGGCTGTCGATGCTGTAATTGACAGCGTATCAGTTAAAACCACTTTTCAGGAAATACTGGCTGAACATGGAATTATTTTTTGTTCAATGAGTGAAGCTATTAAGGAGCACCCCGATCTTATTAAGAAATATCTGGGGTCGGTTGTTCCATATACTGACAACTTTTTTGCATCACTCAATTCAGCATTATTCAGCGACGGTTCATTTTGCTACATACCCAAAGGAGTTAAAGCTCCCATGGAACTGTCAACCTATTTTCGGATAAATGCCGCTAATACGGGACAGTTTGAACGTACACTTATTGTTGCGGAAGAGGGGAGTTATGTTAGCTATCTTGAAGGTTGTACGGCACCAATGAGAGATGAAAACCAGTTACATGCTGCTGTGGTAGAAATTATTGTAGAAAAAGACGCATATGTGAAATATTCTACCGTGCAAAACTGGTATCCCGGTGATAAGAATGGTAAAGGAGGAATTTTTAATTTCGTGACAAAACGTGGCATATGCCGTGGTGAACGATCGAAGATATCCTGGACCCAGGTGGAAACAGGCTCGGCAATTACATGGAAATACCCAAGCTGCATTCTGAAAGGAAATAATTCTGTGGGAGAGTTTTATTCTGTAGCAGTTACAAATAACTATCAGCAGGCAGATACAGGTACCAAAATGATCCATATAGGAAAAAACACAAAAAGTACCATTATTTCAAAAGGTATCTCTGCGGGATTCAGTAACAATAGCTACCGTGGACTGGTTAAAGTAGTAAAAAAGGCTGAAAATTCCAGGAATTTCTCACAATGCGATTCATTGTTGCTGGGTGATCAGTGTGGTGCCCATACATTCCCGTACATTGAGGTTGATAATCATAATTCAATTGTTGAGCATGAAGCAACCACTTCGAAAATCGGGGAGGACCAGATATTTTACTGTAACCAGCGGGGTATTTCAACAGAAGATGCTATAGGTCTGATAGTGAACGGATATGCAAAAGAAGTCCTTAATAAACTTCCTATGGAATTTGCTGTTGAAGCCCAGAAACTGTTACAGATAAGTCTTGAAGGTAGTGTGGGGTAGCGGAGGGAAGAGTGAAGAGGAGAAGAGGAGAAGAGGAGAAAAGAAGTAGGTAGTAAGTAGATGAAGATATTTGAGGTTTGATGTTTGAGGCTTGAAGAGACAAGGCATGCCTTGTCTTTGAGATTTGAAAAATGTGTGAAGAAAAAAAATAACAAATAACCACAGTGAAATATGTTCCTCCGTCCCATTTCACGTGGCAAGCAAATAACGAAAAACAAATAACATTCTATGTTAAGCATAAAAGATCTTAAAGCATCAGTAGAAGGTAAGGAAATTCTGAAAGGGATAACCCTGGAGGTTAAAGAAGGGGAAGTACATGCTATAATGGGACCCAATGGTTCCGGGAAGAGCACCCTGGCATCCCTGGTAGCGGGGAAAGAACTTGCTGATGTTACCGGTGGAAGTATTACCTATCTTGGGAAAAACCTGTTCGATCTTAATCCTGAAGAGAGGTCAAAAGCAGGGATCTTCCTTGGATTCCAGTATCCTATTGAAATTCCCGGTGTTACAATGGTAAATTTCCTGAAGACAGCTCTTAATGAACACAGGAAGCATAAAGGACTTGAACCCCTTTCAGCAAAGGATTTCCTGAAATTGCTGAGAGAGAAAAAGGATTTGGTTGAGATTGATTCCAAACTTACCAACCGTTCAGTGAATGCCGGGTTCTCAGGTGGTGAGAAGAAGAAAAATGAAATATTCCAGA
>JAUVHQ010000224.1 GCA_030593185.1 Bacteroidota bacterium | reverse complement strand
TAAATTCCGATACAAACATTAAATAAACCTCTATTATATTTTTATTTTCTTACCTTTTGGGGAAGAGAGATAATATTTCAATGAAAAACAGGATAACCGAAGAAATAAAAAAACGTGTTCTTGTGCTTGATGGTGCCATGGGGACAATGATACAATCATACAGGTTGGAGGAGCAAGATTTTCGGGGAGAACAGTTCAGATTAGTCTCAAAGGATCAGAAAGGTAACAACGATTTGCTTAACCTGACTCAACCTGAGATTATTCGCGATATTCACCGGAAATATCTGGATGCAGGAGCTGATATTATTGAAACTAACACCTTCAGTGCCAATCGCATATCTCAGGCTGATTATGGGATGGAAGAGTATGTATATAACATAAATTTTAAAAGTGCAAAAATTGCCTCTTCCTGTGCTTCGGAATATACCCTGAAGAATCAAAACAAACCCCGGTTTGTAGCAGGATCGATAGGTCCGACAAATAAAACAGCTTCACTCTCATCCCGGGTGGAAGATCCCGGGTATAGGGATGTAACTTTCGATGATTTTGTGAAGATTTACGGTGAACAGGCAATTGGTTTGATTGAAGGAGGTGTTGACTTGTTGTTGGTTGAAACGGTATTTGATACCATTAATGCCAAAGCGGCATTATACGCTATCCGGCAGTTGCAGATTGAGAAACGAATTGACATACCGGTAATGGTTTCAGTAACTATTTCAGATTCAAGCGGTCGCACACTTACAGGACAAACACCTGAAGCGTTTATAGCTTCTGTTTCACATGCTAACCTTCTGGGTATAGGGCTGAACTGTTCTATGGGTGCAAAGGAACTGAAACCATATGTTGAAGAATTATCCGCAAAAGCCCCGTGGTATGTAAGTGTTTATCCCAATGCCGGGTTACCAAACCAGTTTGGGGAATATGATGAATCACCAAAAGCAATGGCATCACATATAAGTGGATTTCTTGAACACAAGTTAGTAAATATTATTGGTGGATGTTGCGGTACTACTCCGGAACACATTAAAGAATTTGCAAAGCTGGCAGAAAAATCCGAAAAAAGAATTCCTCCCCAATTATCGCACAATCTGAATTTAAGCGGACTTGAGCCCCTGACAGTTTTCCCGGGAAGCAATTTTATTAGTATTGGTGAACGGACTAATGTTTCCGGATCAAAGAAGTTTGCCGGATTAATACGTGAAGAGAAATACGAAGAGGCTCTTTCAGTAGCAAAACAGCAGGTAAACGGGGGGGCACAGATACTGGATATAAATATGGATGAGGCTTTGCTGGATTCGGAAAAAGCAATGGAAAAATTCCTAAGGTTAATTGCAGCCGAACCTGAAATAGCCAGAATTCCGGTTATGATCGATTCATCTGAATGGTCTGTGATTGAGACAGGGTTAAAGAATCTTCAGGGGAAAGGAGTAGTAAATTCAATCAGTCTGAAAGAGGGGGAGCAGGTGTTTAAGGATCAGGCACGAATTATCAGAAATTATGGGGCAACTGTGGTGGTGATGGCATTCGATGAAAAGGGACAAGCTTCTAATTTTGAAGATAAGATAAAAATATGCCGCCGTGCTTATGAAATCTTAACAAAACAAGTAGCATTTCCTCCCGAAGATATCATTTTCGATCCCAATGTTCTTACAATAGGAACAGGTATTGAGGAGCATAATAATTATGCTGTTGATTTTATCAGGGCTACCCGTTGGATTAAAGGGAATCTCCCCCATTCTAAAGTGAGTGGAGGAATAAGCAATTTATCATTCAGTTTCAGAGGAAATCAAACTATCAGGGAAGCTATGCATTCTGCTTTTCTTTATCATGCTGTTAAAGCCGGTCTTGATATGGGGATCGTAAATGCAGGAACACTTACGGTTTATGATGAAATTACGGCAGATCTGTTGGAACGGGTAGAGGATCTTATATTAAACCGGCGCACTGATGCTACCGAAAGACTTATTGAATTTGCAGGGAAAATTAAAAAGACAGATCAGACAGAAAAGGTAAAAGAATTATGGCGGGAAAAGCCAACAGAAGAGCGATTAGTCTATGCTCTGATCCATGGTATCACTGAATACATAAAGGATGATATAGAAGAAGCCCTGAAACAGTATCCGTCAGCAATTAATATTATTGAGGGTCCTTTAATGCGTGGGATTAGCCGTGTAGGAGATCTTTTTGGGTCGGGAAAAATGTTCCTGCCACAGGTAGTAAAAAGTGCCCGTGTTATGAAAATGGCTACAGAATTGCTTGAACCATTAATAGTGTTTGATAAACCGGGAAAAGCAAAGGGATTGAATAAATCAGGGAAGATCCTTTTAGCCACTGTGAAAGGAGATGTGCATGATATTGGAAAGAACATTGTGGGGGTTGTACTTGGTTGTAATAACTATGAAGTGCTCGATATCGGTGTGATGAAAACTGTTGAGAGTATTATTGAAGAAGCAGAGAAAAACCGGGTGGATATTATTGGTGTCAGCGGGTTAATTACCCCATCATTGGTTGAGATGGTTCATCTGGCAAAGGAGCTTGAAAGAGCAGAATTAAATATTCCATTGTTAGTAGGTGGTGCAACCACTTCAAAGATGCATACGGCAGTTAAACTTGATCTCGAATATTCTGCAGGAGTAATACATGTGAAAGATGCTTCACGCAGTGCGGAGATTGTAAATAAATTGATTTCTAAAACAAAAAAAACCGGCTTTCTGAAGAATGTTCGTGCTGATTATGCCCGGTTAAGAGAGATAAGGCAAAACATTCAACAAAAACATATTAGCCTGAAAGATGCACGTGATAAAAAATTCCGGATCAGTTGGTCTGAAAAAGAGATCTATGCTCCGAAAAACCCCGGGATTCACCTGTTTAAAAAATACTCACTCGAAGAGATCAAATCCTATATTAACTGGACATATTTTTTTCATGCATGGGAATTTAAGGGGAAATTTCCGAAGATACTGGATCATCCTGAAAGGGGAGAGGAAAGCCGAAAATTATATAAAGATGCTCAGAAATTTCTGGATCGTATTATCCGGGAGGAAATTCTTGAAGCCCGTGCTGTATTTGCTGTTTTCCCGGCAAATGCAAGAGGTGATGATATTGAAGTTTATGCTAATGAAAAAAGGGACCGGGTTTTAACGGTTTTTAATATGCTTCGGTCGCAATCAGAAAAAACCAATACCGGAGATAACCGCTCTTTGGCAGATTATATTGCCCCATTAGAATCAGGGATACCTGACTACATTGGTGCTTTTGCTGTATCAGCAGGATTTGGAGTGGATAAATGGATTGCAGGGTTTGGTAGCCAGAACGATAATTATCAAATTCTAATGCTTAAAACCCTGGCTGACAGATTGGCTGAAGCGTTAACAGAACGTCTGCATAAGCGGGTAAGAAATGAATTTTGGGGATTTAGTAAAGATCAAGGTCAATCAATTAAAGATATTTTCAAGGAGAAATATCAGGGTATTCGTCCCGCATATGGATACCCATCCTGCCCTGATCATTCTGAAAAGGATAAAATTTTCGAACTGTTGAATGTGGAAAAAAATATTGGGATAACTTTTACAGAAAATTTTATGATGGATCCGGTTGCATCGGTAAGCGGACTGATCTTTGCGCACCCACAGGCATCTTATTTTGATGTAGGAAAAATACAGGAAGACCAGGTGCTGGATTATGCCCGGAGGAAAGGAAGATCAAAAGCGGAAATAGTACGATGGCTGAGTAGGAATTTGGAGAAGTAGGAAGAAGTAGGTAGTAAATAGTAGGTAGTAAGTAGAAGAAGAGGTGAGAGATGAGTGATGAGAGAAGAAGTAAGAAGTAAGAAGTAGGGAATAAGGTGAGTAAGGAAGAAAGAATAGAAGAAAGAGATGAGAGGTGAGTTGAATAGTAAAGAAGGAAGAAAGAAGAGAAGAAGTTTACCCTGTGAAATGCGACGGAGGAGCATATTTCACTGGGTTCATACAATTGTCATACGATAGTCATAAAGGAAAGATTTTGATTTATGATGTTACTTTGTTCAAAAGAACGCAGTTTTAAACAAATTATAAAGCGTGAAAAAGGATTTTGCGAGGAGCGAAGCGACGAAGCAATCTCCCAAAAACAACCAGAATGCCAAATAAATGGACTGTCATGAGCTTTACGAAAAGCCGGGAGAGATTGCTTCACTTCGTTCGCAATGATCCGGCACATTTCTTAACTTTTAACTTATAACATTTAACATTCTTAACCCGTAACCCGAAACTCGCAACACGTAACAATTTATACATTATGACTAAAAAGATCATTGACATACTGAAGAGCACAAAAAAGACTTTTTTTTCATTCGAGTTATTACCTCCGCTAAAAGGTAACAGCATAGAAAGCATATACCAGACAATTGATCCATTGATGGAATTTAA
>JAUVHQ010000373.1 GCA_030593185.1 Bacteroidota bacterium | reverse complement strand
GGGTGGTGAAGTAGAGATAGAGAATCTGGCTGTTGATTCGAGTCAGGCTGACAGGCAAATTCTGGATGTGCTGGAACAATTTGGCGCGCGGATAAACAGGGGCAATAATGCAATTCAGGTAACAAAAGCAGAGATGAAACCATTCAATTTTGATGCAACAGACAGCCCCGATCTGTTTCCTCCATTGGTTGTTCTTGCATCGTATGCGAAAGGGAAAAGCAGGATAAAAGGAGTTAGCCGGCTTACAGGGAAAGAAAGTAACAGGGCAGAAGTGCTGGTTGAAGAATTTTTGAAAGTTGGCATAAAGATCGAAACAGATGGTGATGATATGATTGTTCATGGAGGAACCGTTACCGGAGGTACGATCAATTCAAGGAATGATCATAGAATGGCAATGGCAGCAGCTGTTGCCGGGGTAGGAGCCAGAAGTAGTATAAATATTCATGGGTATGAATGTATCAGTAAATCGTACCCCGATTTTTTTACAGATTATAAAAAAACAGGAGGTAAGTTCAATGAATAGTTTTGGAAGAATTTTCAGGATAAACATTTTTGGTGAGTCGCATGGTCCGGAAGTTGGAGTGACAATTGACGGATGTCCCCCTGGAATTCTACTTTCAGGGGAGGATTTTGAAACTGACCTGATGCGCAGAAAGAGTGGTGCAAAGGGAACAACACCGAGGAAGGAATCCGATATTCCCATGTTAATAAACGGGGTATATCAAGGACGTACAACAGGTGCCCCGCTCACAATACTTTTTGAAAATTCCGATGCCAGATCAGATGATTATTCTGGTTTTACGGATATCCCCAGACCGGGACATGCTGATTTTACAGCTACGAAAAAATATTCGGGTTTTAATGACCCCCGTGGAGGAGGACATTTCTCCGGACGGATAACAATAGGTTTGGTAGCTGCAGGTGTTATTGCAAAGAAAATAATCGCCCCTGTTGAAGTAAAAGCCGGATTGACAGAGGTTGGTGGTGAGAAGGAGATCGAACACGCTGTTAGAAGTGCAATTGATGATAAAGATTCCATAGGAGGGATTATTGAGTGTAAAGTGGAACAAATGCCTGTGGGATTTGGTGAACCTTTCTTTGATTCCCTTGAATCGCTTATCAGTCATATGATATTTTCAATACCTGCCATAAGAGGAATTGAGTTTGGTGCAGGATTTGGCTCAGCAGGGATGAGAGGAAGTGAACATAATGACTCTTTTATTTCTGCTGATGGCAGAACGGAAACAAACAATGCCGGGGGGATCAATGGAGGAATATCCAATGGAAATCCACTGGTTTTCAGAGTAGCTGTAAAACCTGCATCAAGCATTTCCAAAAAACAGAGAACTATGAATATGGCTACCGGTGAAATGGTTGTTCTGGAAATAGAAGGAAGACACGATGCGTGTATTGCATTAAGAGTTCCGGTGATTGTTGAAGCGGCAACAGCTATTGTGCTCGCCGACCTGTTGTTTTTAACCAGTAACCAGTCCCGAAAAAACAGAAATCTTTGATTTCATATTTTTTCGAGGATCCTCGAATTTCTAATCCAGCGGAGCGGGAAGAAATTCGGGACAACCCGTAACCCGTAACACGTAACAGAAATATGAAAAAAATACTAATCCTTGGAGCCGGTAAAATGGGATCCTGGCTGGCTGAGTCGCTATGCCTGGATTATGAAGTTGGGATATATGATAAGGACCTTAAAAAGCTGAAATATTTTTTCAAAACACACAGGTTGATCAATTATGATGAGATTGCGGCATTCAAACCCGATTTGCTGATCAATGCTGTTAATCTTGAGAACACCAGGGAAGCATTTAAGGAGATAATACCATATCTGCCTGAGCAATGTATCCTGGCAGATATTGCTTCAGTAAAAAACGGATTGAGAAAATTCTATGAACAATCAGGAAGAAGGTTTGTTTCGACACATCCGATGTTTGGACCAACGTTTGGGAATGTAAAAAATTTGAGCGGTGAAAGTGCTATTATTATTAAAGAATCTGATGAGGAAGGGAAACAGTTTTTCAGATCATTTTACGGATCACTTTCTCTGAATATTTTTGAATACACATTTGATGTTCACGACCAGACAATTGCGTATTCATTATCCATACCATTCTCATCAACCATGGTATTTGCTGCATGTATGAAAAAGCTTGAAGTCCCCGGAACCACATTTAAGAAGCATTTGGATATTGCCGTGGGAGTGCTTTCGGAGGATACTTACCTGTTATCAGAAATACTTTTCAATCCTTATACCATTGAGCAGGTCGAAAATATTCACGA
>JAUVHQ010000289.1 GCA_030593185.1 Bacteroidota bacterium | reverse complement strand
TTTATTGACAGGCTTTAATTAGTTCAAAATTGTCAGAAGGGAAAATCATCTTCGTCAACTGGTTTTTCAAGCTCCTCCTCTTCAGGTTCTTTTGCTATTTCATGTATTGAATGCCCGTCAACATAAATTGCTTTGAAAGGTGTTGTTGGGCATGCAAACTCGCATGCGCCGCAGCCAATACAAATGTCATCTGTTACTTCAGGAATTAACAAATCACCCTCATAAGGAATCATTTTTACTGCTTTGGTAGGACAATGTTCTGAGCATGCTCCACAGTCAGTTTTTTCAGTATGGACTATGCAATTCTCCTTTACAAACTTTGCAATTCCCGTCTGAATCCGCTTTTTTTCGTCCTCCATTACAGGGAATATAGAACCTGTTGGACATACCTCGCTACACCTGGTACATTCAAAATTACAATATCCGGTATGATAATCCATATGCGGCTGCATCATTCCTGTAAGTCCGTATTCATTGAATGAAGGTTGTAATACGTTTGACGGACAAGCGCTGACACATAAAGCACAGGCAGTGCAATTATGAGTAAAATTCCTTATGCTTAATGATCCGGGAGGAGTCACTGGAAATTCTTTCTCTTCCGGTACAGTTGAATCCTTATATTCTTCATCTGTACCCTGTCCAAAACTACTTAATGTACCTCCGGCTAAAACTGACAGTAAGAAAGAAAGGAATTTTCTTTTCTTCTTGTCAGGACCGTTTTTCAACTCAGCAACCTTTATTTTGATATTACTTGCTTCGGTAATTTCCGTTTTTTTATAAGTAAACTTTACTGAATTCGAGGGGCATACGGGTATACAATTAAAACATGTAACACACCTGGAATAATCCACCATTTGCATTTTAAAATCCATGCAGTCTGATTTACATACACGCGTACAATGACCGCATAGTGTACAATTCTCCTCATCAAACCGTATTTTGAACCATGAAAATCCGGAAAGCAGTCCAAGCAGGGTTCCTACAGGACATATGGTATTACAAAATAATCTTCCGTCAGTAAAAGACATCCATGTTACCAGGATAAGGAATAACATGGGATATATCCACAATTCAAGTCTTACACTTTGTATCTCAATAGGAAAAATTGCATAAATATTAAAATTTTCCAGAATGTTTGCCACACCGTTATTTACCAGGATTATAACCGGATTCACAAAATAAGTTATTATCCGGCCAAAATTGCTGTAAGGATCCAGCAAAAGAATAAAATAAATGCTCCCTGCAGTGAAAAATATAACAGTTACAGCTAACAAAAAATACCTGAGTATGTTATGTGGTTCTTTATACCTGAACCGTTTCTTCTTTTTCTTTAACTTACGTGAAATAAAAGATACAACATCCATAAAAACACCAAGCGGGCAGATAGATGAGCAATACACTCTTCCAAATAAAAGAGTGAGTATCAGAACAACTATAAATCCAACAACTGAAAGGGATAAAATATTAATAAACTTAATCAAAGAAGGGATGAATTGCAGGTATAGTACTCCTCTTGTAAATTCTTCGGGTAAAATATTCCGGTAATCAATAAAAACCAGGGTTATCAAAACGAAGAATACAATCGAAATGATAACCCTTAATTTTTTAAGAGAAGTGTATTGCATAAAAATCAGATCGTTATTCTTTTGATAGATAGCTTTTCGAGATCCATTTCACCAACACCCATTTCATTAGCTTTGCGAATATGGGGTACATCTGCAGGATTGCTTCCGAAGAACCTGGTTGCAGCAGCATCAGCAGCAACCATATCGGTGGTAAGGATCTGGGTTTTCATATTAACAACATCTGAAACAGAAACACCCTGTGGTCCATTTCTCATCATAACATTATAAGCATCTACAACATTCAGATCTGGTTTACGCTCATATGTGGCATAATCGGCAATACACTGATGAAGATCATTTCGATGCCAAAAACGTCGATCCCAAACAACACCCATAAGGTTTTTCATCGAAATTGTAATCCGGGATGAACTATGATGTTTTAAAACCGGAACGTTAATGAATACATCTGATTCAAGAATCAATTCATGTACCTTGGCTGAAGTAAGTTTTACACCTTTTGGTATATCTACCTCATGATAATATCCTTCGGTATTTCCCGGGACAATCTTACCACCCGCATCCTTAACAGCTTTTTCAATTCCTGAATTCTTATATGTTTTCGTCCAGACATCACAGGTATGATCAAATACCCGCACCTCTTTAGCGCCTGCTTTAAGACAATGCTCAATTATTCTTGTTAACAGATGTGGATTAGTATTGGCAGCCTGCTCAGGGCTTCTGTCCCATCCAATATTTGGCTTCACAACAACTGTCTGGTTTGGTTTTACAAACTTCTCAATCCCTCCCAAAGCTTCAATACCCCGGTCGAACATCTGTCCAGGACTTCCTCCTTTTACAGCAACAAGGTCGACCGGTGAATATGGCAAAGGCACTTTCCCAAATAAATTATTAATTGATCCGAATGCTAAAGCGGTACCCGTAATAAATCCGGCACCCATCGATTTTTTGACAAATTCTCTCCTTTTCATGATTCAATTTTTCTAATTTGCGAATATAAAATAAAAATATACATTATTTTTGTTATTTAGATATTTATAATTAATCAGTTCCTAAAGTTTGGAGTGCCTAAAATGCCTGAAGTTTTAGTTTCGTACCAAATTGTTGCAAAAATGGTGAGTATTAAATCTGTTAATAATTATTATTAAACATTTCATTATCCAATTTAATGAACTTTAGGCACTTTTTAATTTAGGCACTCTAAGTACTTATTAGTTACAGATATTTAAATATAATATAATACAATGAAAATACTTTATTACGATTGCTTTTCAGGAATTAGCGGAGATATGAATCTGGGTGCTATGATTGATCTTGGCCTCGATCCGGAATATTTGAAAAATGAACTGCATAAACTAAAAATTGACAAATATGAAATTAAAGTAACCAAAGATCAAAGACATGGTATCTTTGGCACAAAGGTGGAGGTTATCACCGAAAAAACTGAAAAACATTGTCATATGTCTGATATTGAAAATATTATCAGCTCAAGTTCCCTTAATGATGAAATTAAAAAACTAAGCATACTTATCTTCAGAAAAATTGCTATTGCAGAAGCAAAAGTACATAATACGCCTGTTAAAGAAGTCCATTTCCATGAGATTGGAGCTATTGATTCAATTGTTGATATTGTGGGAGCTGCCATAGCAATAAATTATTTTAAACCGGATAAAATAATTGCCTCCGGCATTGAAGTTGGTAGTGGTTTTGTTAAATGT
>JAUVHQ010000167.1 GCA_030593185.1 Bacteroidota bacterium | reverse complement strand
GGAGCAGTTTGATTATGGTAAACATTTATCCTGTTTTCGATCACTGAAAGTTCATCATCCGAACGCCCGGAATTTTTACCACGATTAATCAGACGTTTTATCAATTCTTCCCTGTCCACATCAAGCGTAAGTAAAGCATGTATCATAGTATCCCGTTTTTCGAGGTTCTCCTTAAGGAACAAAGCCTGCTTCTCTGTTCTTGGGAATCCATCAAAGATAAAACCGTTAGAATCCATATTTTCATCAAGTACTCCCATCAGCATACCAATAACATCCTCATCAGGTACAAGCTCCCCCTTTCCCATATATTCCTGTGCTTTTACACCCAGAGAAGTTTTTTTTGCCATAGCATCCCTGAGAATATCACCTGTTGATAAATGAACCAATTCATATTTTTCTTTCAATCTGACAGATTGAGTTCCCTTCCCTGATCCTGGAGGTCCGAATATTACAATATTAAACATAAGTAAAAATTTAACTCCGCTTTATTTTTTGTAAAGCGGTATTTATAAAAAAATATTTGTCCCAATTTTCATTAGCTCAGGTCAGGACTCAATTATAGTATATATCTGCCTGAGATTCCTGCCACAACCATTATAGTCGAGTCCATATCCGACAACAAAATCATCGGGAATTTCTATCCCGACATAGTCAAGGGAAACATCCTGTCGGCAGGCTTCCGGTTTGTACAACAAGGTTGCTAATTTGATCTCCGCGGGTTCATATCCTCTTAACTGTTTTTGGATAAAGTCAAGGGTAATACCTGTATCCACAATATCTTCAAGCACAACAACTGTCTGGTTTTTAATGTCTTCATTCAATCCAATAAGCCGTTTT
The DNA here is from genome assembly GCA_030593185.1 of Bacteroidota bacterium. Taxonomy (GTDB): domain Bacteria; phylum Bacteroidota; class Bacteroidia; order Bacteroidales; family VadinHA17; genus JADFUQ01. Next base: position 4,657 of record JAUVHQ010000167.1, on the reverse strand, counting down.
ACTTTTCCGGTTGATGAGGCACCCTGGTATGAAGCCAGTTTCAAAAAGGTAATTGTACAATCCAGATCAAGAAGCTTAACAAGGTCGGCAGCGAACATAAAACAGCCATTCAGTATCCCGATAAAAAAAACCTTTTTCCCTTTAAGCTCTTTGTTAATCCGGCGTGCCATCTCTTTAACTGCTTCTTGTATCTGTTCTTCAGTAATGAATAATTTAAATTCTTTATCAAGTATTCTTACTTTGTCCATCCGAAAAAATTATTTTTATATTAATTTTACGAAAATACAAATTATATATAAACACATGAAACCCTCATGCACTATTATTCACAATAAGATATATGTATAAAACATGAGGGTTCCATGGATAATTGAAAACGTTTTTAAAAAAATACATATTACAACTAATTAAAATACAAATGTTTAACTTAATTTTATACTAGTGAAACCACAAGTAAGTATTATTATGGGCAGCACCTCCGATCTGCCGGTAATGGAAGAAGCAGCAAAGATACTGAACAATCTTGAGATTCCTTTTGAGATGAATGCTTTATCGGCACATCGTACACCTGATGAGGTTGAAAAATTTGCAAAATCGGCTGAGGCTAATGGAATTAAAGTAATCATTGCTGCCGCGGGTATGGCTGCTCATCTGCCGGGCGTTATTGCAGCCATGACACCTGTTCCTGTAATTGGAGTACCTATTAAAGCATCACTCGATGGTTGGGATTCCATTCTTTCGATCCTGCAAATGCCTCCCGGTATTCCTGTTGCTACAGTTGGCGTTAATGCCGCTAAAAATGCCGGTCTTCTGGCTGCCCAAATATTATCTGTCAGTGATGCAGAATTACGAAACAGGTTTAAAATCAATAAAAATGAACTGAAACAGAAAATTGTTAAAGCAAACGAAGAGCTCGCGAAAGTTGAATATAAATATAAGACTAACTGATCAGTACTTAAAGTGAAGAAAAGGCAAAAGGCAAAAAGCAAAGGGCAAAAAGTAAGAAAAATAATTTTCTTACTCATTTTCCTTTTCTCTTTGGGGAAGTTATCATTTGGCACAAACGACAACTATCCACTCGGGGCCCGTTCAGCCGGTATGTCAAATGCTACTGTGATGATGCCACACTTGTGGTCCGTTTTTCACAACCAGGCAGGACTTGCCTGGCTTGATCAGTTTTCGGTTGGTTTTCATCATGAGAATAAATTTGTTGTGTCGGAGTATGGCCTTCAGGCAGCAGCAATTATCATCCCTGCTGCCCCGGGAACAATAGGAGTTACATATTCATACTTCGGTTATTCAAAATATCACGAAAACAAGATAGGAGTCGCTTTTGGCAGGATGCTTGGAAAAAATATTTCGGCAGGTGTTCAACTTAATTACCTCAATGTTTTTATTGCAGACCAATACGGGAACCAGGGAAATTTAACTGTCGAGGGGGGGATAATGGCTCAACCGGTTAAAAATTTGTTTCTGGGCGCTCATGTTTTTAACCCAACCAGGGCGCAGGTTTCATCCGATACTGACGAAGATATCCCGACAATATTCCGGTTTGGTATGGGTTTCCGTTTTGCAAATACTATTTTTCTTGCTGTTGAAACCGAAAAAGATCTTGATAACCCGGCAGTTTTTAAAACAGGCATTGAATTCGAACTGGTAGATAATCTGACACTCCGTACAGGATTCTCAACAAAACCAACATTATATACATTCGGACTCGGTTATCATTACAAAGGGATTAAAGCCAACCTGGCATTCACACGCCATCAGCAACTTGGCTTTACACCACATTTTTCAATTTTGTATATATTCGATCTATGATCCGGAAACCGGAATTAAGTTGAAAGTCGAAAGTCGAAAGTCGAAAGTGAAGAGGGAAGAATTAAGAAGTAAATAGTAGGTAGTATGAAGAAAAAAGAAGTCATACAATTGTCATACGATGGTCATTGAAGAAGTTTTTTAACTTAACTTATAACCAGTAACCAGCAACTTCGGTCCCTTATTATGTGTTAATAAAATATTGCTTTTTTAATTAATTTGCGAAGCTATGTTCAATAATCTCCTTCTACGGCTTTGTTCTATTGTTACATATCTGCTTATATTCCTCATTATCCCGATAAATCAACCCGTCTCGGGACAAGAATCTTTACTTTTCTCAGATGAACATTTTATGCTTTTAGTCGAAGAATTGGGTGCACAACATGACGGTAATATCGATCTTACTATCCTGCAGGAAGAATTTGCACAGCTTGCAGCTAACCCGGTTGAAATTAATCAAGCTTCTTTTGAAGAACTCAGCAGGATCAGACTGCTAACAGATTTTCAAATCCAAAGTCTCATTAATTACATTTATAAAAATGGCCCTGTATTTTCCGTTTACGAATTACAGTTTGTGTATGGGTTTGATGAAGAGCTTGTTAACCTGATACTCCCCTTTATCGATCTGCAAAATAAAGTACGTGCAATTCCTGCTGATTTAGATAAAAAACTGGCATCAGGCAAACACCAGGTTTTTGTGCGTTCAAGCAGGAGATATGATAAAGGATCAGAAAACTTACCGGATAATGATTCAATACCCGGGAATGGAGCAACAAGTCCAATTCTTGGTAACCCTGCAAAACTTTACCTCCGGTATGATTACCGGTATAAAAGAAAGATAAGATGGGGAATTACAGCTGAAAAAGATGCAGGGGAGGAATTTTTCAAAGGTATCAACAAGAATGGATTCGATTTTTATTCAGCGCATCTGCAGATAAATAACTTCGGATTTGTGAAAAACCTCTCTATTGGAGATTACCACCTGCGATTCGGTCAGGGTCTTGTACTTTGGTCTGGCTTTTCATTTGGAAAGACTTCAATGCCTCTTGACATAAAAAAGCGTGCTGCCGGAATCACCGGGTACCGTTCAACAGACGAAAATCGTTTCTTCAGGGGTATAGCTACAACACTAACACATAAAAATATTGATTTATCTTTTTTCTATTCCGGGAAAAAAATTGACGGAAATATTACTGAATATGATTCAACCAGGAATAAAGCAATAGCTGTTTCGAGCCTTCAAACCACCGGAGATCATTCTCTGGCAGGACTTGCTTCAGATAAAGATGCTGTGTTTGAACAGGTATTTGGCACCAATCTGACTATTAATTTCAACAAAATAAAAACCGGACTTACCTTCGCACACACCTGGCTGGACACTGAATTAAGTCCGCCAGACAGGTATTATAACCAATCCTATTTCAGGGGAAAACAATTAACACATCTGTCTGGAGATTACCAGTTACTTATAAACCGGATAAATTTGTATGGAGAGGCAGCATATTGTTTTGGAAAGGGTTGGGCTATTCTGAATGGAGCACTTTTTAATCTAAGTTCGGAATTCAGCCTTGCAATGTTATACAGGAATTTCGAAAAGGAGTATTTTTCACTTTACGGAAATGCTTTTGCTGAAAATTCCGTTGGCAGAAACGAAGAGGGATTTTACCTCGGGACAGAAATAAGTCCACTGGCTAACTGGAAAGTATCAGCATATTTCGATGCATACAAATTCCCATGGCTCAGATACCTGGTTACTTCTCCATCATCTGGCTCAGATTACCTGATAAAAATCGACTATAATCCATCATCACAGATTAAAATGTACTGGAAAATCAAAGGGGAATCGGATGTCGCAGATATTAACAAGGATCTGCCCGGTATTACAGATCAGGAAATAATTAACCGTCTCAACATACGCTATCACCTGTCGTACTCTACAAGTCCCAATCTCAGGTTCAGGAACAGGATTGAAATTGCCAGATGCAAAGTTGGAGGTTTTTCACCTGAATGGGGATACATACTATACCAGGATATATTATTCACATTCCGGCAATTACCTGTTGACCTGAGAGCCAGATATGCCATCTTTGATACCGATTCATATAATACACGTATTTACACCTATGAAAATGATGTATTATACAGCTTTTCGGTTCCTGCACTTTTCTCAAAAGGGACACGCAGTTATCTGTTAATGAAGTATTCACCCGGCAACGCCTTGAGTTTCTGGTTAAAATTATCACGCACCCGTTTCTCAAATAAAATCCCTGACGGTTTTGATAGTATTATTCCAGGCAACCTATTGAGTGAAATAAAATTCCAGATCAGATATAAATTCTAAGAAAAAGGTGAGTAGGTAAGTGGGTGAGTTAGTTGAGTTGTGAAATAGCAAAGCTAAATCTTCGATTTATTTCACAGGGTGAACGATTTTTGATTTACCATGTTGAATATATAAAACAATTAACCGGTAAAAGATACCTTTGCACCATATGAGTAATTTCGATGTTATAGTGGTAGGAGCCGGTCCGGCCGGATTATTAGCAGCAGGCAGAGCAGCTGAGTTGGGATGCAAAGTGCTGGTACTGGAAAAGATGCGGCAGGAAGGACGCAAACTGTTGATCACGGGAAAAGGTCGATGCAATATCACAAACAACACAATCATTGACGACTTCATTACACACGTAAACCCCAATGGCCGCTTTCTGCGAAATGCCTTCTCGCAATTCTTTTCGACAGACATCATCGACCTGCTTCATAAACAGGGTGTAGAAACAACCTTAGAACGAGGTGGACGCTACTTTCCAACCAGCAACAAATCAGCTGATGTGTTACAAGCATT
>JAUVHQ010000324.1 GCA_030593185.1 Bacteroidota bacterium | reverse complement strand
TGGATGAGGCGCAGGAGAGGAATTTCAATAAATGGAAAATTCTGGGTAATTATATATGGCCAAATTATTTTGTTGGTAATACCTGGCAGGAAGAAATGTCGTACCTGAATAATTGGGTTCTTAACCGCTTATCGTGGATGGATGCAAATATGCCCGGTATTTGCGATCCATCAGGTATAAATAATATGTCTTCTGAAACATATATTAATGTATATCCTAATCCTTTCAGCGATAATATAACTTTCCGGATACGCTCACCTGAAAAGGGCATTCTGAATATCCGTATTTTCGATCTTCTTGGCAGAGAAGTTCAGGTTCTTTCAGCAACCATTTTAGCTTCAGTTGAGAAGGATGTACAATGGAATGCTAACTCAGAAACTGATACTCCTTCAGGTATATATTTATTTGTTATTGAAATAAATGGAAGACAGGTAGATTCCGGAAGGATAGTGAAATATTAATCCTGCACAGTTTAAAGCCAAATCGAATAAATATATACACTTAATGATGATTATGAAAGGGATACAATTATTTCAGATACATTACAATATATTATGGATTTTGAAAGTAATAACCCTTCAGTAGTAGAACATTTGTGGTGAAGAATAAACAAATAAATCGCTTTGGTAAAATTTTCATATTTATTTATGTAGATATCGAATAAGAAAATTTACCGTAGCATTATTTACTCTTAACTGGTTTTTTTGCTTCATAAAGTGATGAGTATCGTCAACAATAACCAGAGTCTCCATCGGAACATCCTTCTGAATTAACCGTTGTGCCAGATCAGTGCTTTCGCTGAAACGAACATTCCTATCATCATCAGCATGAATAATCAGTACTGGTGATGTCCATGTTTCAATCGACGAAACCGGTGAGGATTTCCATGCTGTCTCAAGTGCTTCTTTCGAATCAGGTGCACGTTCATATCTGTCAGGTATTAACCATGAGTGAGTCCGGTTAACTGTGCGATCATGTACGCCGGATATATCCACCCCTGCGGCAAAAAGATCAGAATTACGTCCTAATGCCATAGCAGTAAGGTACCCACCATAAGATCCCCCGTAAATACCTATTCTTTTTGAGTCGACAAATCGTTGTTTGGCAAGCCATTCACCGGCTGCTTTAATATCTTTATATTCTGAAGCACCACGGGTTCCTCCATCTACTGGACGGTGAAATTCATATCCATAACCTATACCCAAACGGTAATTTACTGACAACACAATGAATCCCCGGCTTGCCAGGTACTGGTTAACAGCATAAGCATTTGAATAATATGAAGAGTAATGCCATCCCAGAAGCATTTGCCGGGGAGGTCCTCCATGTACATATATTACTGCCGGCTTTTTCACCGGACCTCCCATTGGTTTAAAAAGGGTTCCATGTATAGTTACACCATCTTCGGCTTTGAAAATTACCTGCGTGGGTGTAATAAGATGTTTTTCCGGGAAATTTTCCGGCAGCCTTTCTTCAGCAAGTAGTATAGTGCTTCTGTCTTTCAAGTCCATTTTAACAGGCATGGGAGGTTGTTGGGAAGTGGCACTTATATATACCAGAGAAGAACCATCCGGGGTAATAACCGGTGTCCATTCCAGTCCATCTCCCGGAGTCATAACCTCCATCTCCGGCTTGTCAACCGGTACGCGTACGATATGCCTGCGGTCTATATCAAGCGCATCCGGTCCTGTATTACCTGCAAATACAAGCCATTTTCCATCTGAACTCAGGTTGATATATTCTGCCATGAAATTCCCCGGTGTCAGGAGTAATGGATCACCACCTTCTTCAGGAATACTATAAAGGTGAGGCCAACCGTCATGGTATGAGAGAAATATTATTCTTCCTTCAGCTGCCCAATGGAGATTTGTACGTCCCTGGGTTGAAGGTATTGAACCACGAAGTGTTTCCGGTGCTTTCCAGATTTGTTTTGCGGTACCTCCTGAAAATTCATATGTCATTATCATCCAGGGTGAATGATGTGCTTCAAGTACTGGCTTTGGTGATCCTCCTCTGCCAGGTTGCCTAATAAAAGTAATGTGCGTTCCATCTGGTGACCACCTGGGCGAACCATCCCGGTTGAAAGATGGGTCAATCCAGCTAACAGGTGTTTCATTATCTGTATATATCCCGATAAAAGAATGATCCTGCCTGTTTGACACAAAGGCTATCCTTCTTCCATCATGAGACCAAACGGGCGAGCTATTTCTGCCTCTCGCAGTAAACAATTTTTCAGATTTGGTACTGCCATCTATTGCAATCTTCCATATCTGACCTGATTTAATAAAGGCAATATAATCACTATTTGGTGAAATTACCGGATTTACTCCTTCACCAAGCAGGATTGGTTCACTGCCTTCAAAAGGAACACTCCATATTTGAACTTTAGGTGGTTCGGGTAAAAAGGAGGGATTAACAGGTAATGCATCATCCCAATTCGAACCAAAATCACCACCTCTTATATAAACCACCCAATTACCATCGAATGATACTGACACACTTGATAAACCTTGTCCATCGTCTTTTGAATAATTAGTAAGCTGCCTTGCTTTAAATTCAGGTCCTTCCGCAACAAAAATGTTTCTCAACCCATTTTCATTGAACACCCAGGCAATTCTTGCCACTCCTGGGGATGAAGTAAGAGATGAAGGAAAAGGATATGACTTGATCTCCTCCATTGTAAATGGCTTATTCTGTGACTGTAACTGTATGGCAGCAGGTATAATAAAAACCAGTATTAATAAATATAATCTACGAAAAATTTTCAGGTAAAAACCCGACTTGGAAATTTTAAAAAACATATTCATGACATGTAATATTGATTTGTTGGAATAATAATTATTTATAAAAATATTGGTAAAGGTAAATTTTGTAATCATAAATAAAATCATAGCCACAGGTTAGAAATATGAGCTTTACTATATCATCAGGACTGATTTTTTAATATTTCATTTAGTTCCTCAATAAA
>JAUVHQ010000136.1 GCA_030593185.1 Bacteroidota bacterium | reverse complement strand
GTTATTGCAGAAGGACCAGGATATGAAGAAGACCTGCAGGGAATACCCTTTGTGGGAAAGTCAGGTAAATTACTGAATAAAATATTTGCTGCCTGTAGCTTTACCCGCGAAAAACATGTCTACATAAGTAATATTGTTAAGTGTCATCCGCCCGGCAACAGAGCTCCTTCAAAAGCTGAACAAGCTGCTTGCCTGCCTTATCTTATAAAACAAATTGACTTTGTTGATCCTAAAATAATTATCCTGTTAGGCGTAACAGCGCTACAAGGACTGATTGATCCTAACCTGAAAATAACTAAAATCAGGGGTGAGTGGATTGAATGGAATAAACGGCTTGTTATGCCAGTATTTCATCCTTCGGCATTATTGAGAAATCCTGATTTAAAAAGACCTGCCTGGGAAGATTTTAAAAAGGTTGTGTTAAAATACAGGGAACTGGTTGATCCACAGCACTATTCTGAACATGTTTAAAGAGCAAAGAGCATGGAGAATAGACCAAAGCACCTAGTACCTAGTACCCAGTAACCAGTAACAAGTACCCAGTAACTCTTAAATTATTAACATCGCATCGCCATAGGTTCCAAACCTGTATTCTTCTTTAATGGCAACTTTATAAGCATTAAACAGGTCTTTAAATCCAGCAAAAGCTGAAACCATCATTAGTAAGGTGGAATATGGAAGATGAAAATTACTGATCATCCTTGTTGGCACGTTGAATTCGTAGGGAGGGAAAATAAATTTATTTGTCCAACCGTTAAATGGTTTAACGTAACCATCGGTTGATACTGAACTTTCAAGTGTTCTCATAACCGTTGTTCCAACAGAACATATAGCGCTTTTTCTATCTTTTGCATTGCCTATTATTTGGGCTGCTTCCTCAGAAATAAAAATCTTCTCCGAATCCATTTTATGCTTAGTTAGATCTTCCACATCAACGGTTCTGAAATTCCCCAAACCTACATGCAATGTAATCTCCGCAAATTCTATCCCCTTTATCTCAAATCGTTTTAACAACTGTTTACTGAAATGCATTCCTGCTGTAGGTGCGGCAACAGCTCCTTCATGTTTTGCAAAAACTGTCTGATATCTTTCCCTGTCTTCCGGCTCTACTTCTCTTTTAATAAATTTCGGCAATGGGGTTTCTCCCAAATTATACAATGTTTTCTTAAACTCTTCATAAGAGCCGTCATAAAGAAATCTCAGGGTTCGTCCCCGTGAAGTTGTATTATCAATCACTTCCGCAACAAGTATTTCCTCATCGCCAAAATAAAGCTTATTCCCAATTCTTATTTTTCTGGCCGGATCAACAAGAACATCCCATAGCCTTTGCTCCTTGCTAAGCTCTCTTAATAAAAACACTTCAATCTCAGCCCCTGTTTTTTCCTTATTACCGTGCAACCTTGCCGGGAAGACTTTAGTATTGTTAAATACAAGTACATCCTTATCCTCAAAATAACTAATAACATCCTTAAATACTTTGTGTTCAATCTTACCGGTATCTCTGTGAAAAACCATCAAACGGGATTCGTCCCGATTTTTTTCAGGGTATATTGCAATCAGATTTGAAGGCAAATTATAATTAAACTGAGACAATTTCATTTTCATCGGCTTATGGTTTTATTATGGTTATTCAGGATAATGTATAGCTATACTGGAAATATCTTTTTCAAAATCATCTATTGTAAAAGCGTCATTTATACAATAATTCCCTATTCGTGTTCTCTCTAATGTTTTTAGATATGCTCCGCTATCAAGGGCTTTTCCGATATCTCTTGCCAAAGCCCGTATATAAGTTCCCTTACTACACAATATCCTTAATTTAACTAAAGGAAGATTAAATTCCAACAATTCTAATTCATAAATATTAATCCGGTCAGGCTTAAGTTCAATCTCAATACCCCTCCGTGCAAATTCATATGCTCTCTTGCCTTTATGCTTCTTAGCAGAATAGACAGGTGGCACCTGGTCAGTTTCTCCTGTAAAAGTTGTAAGAACCGATTCAAAAAGATTTTTAGTTATATGTTCTAATTTATATTTTTTATCAACTTCCGTTTCAAGATCAAATGACGGAGTTGTTTTTCCCAATTCAATTGTTGCAATATATTCTTTATTCAGGTCCTGAAATCCGGAAATTTGTTTAGTAGCTTTGCCTGTACATAAAATGATTAATCCCGTTGCTAAAGGGTCTAATGTACCAGCATGCCCGATTTTTATTTTTTGATTTAATCGTTTCCGTAAAATTATCTTTATTTTTCTTACTAAATCAAAAGAGGTCCAATGATATGGTTTATAGAATATTAATACCTGTCCTTCCTGAAAATCATTTTTTTTTACCGGAAACATATTACCCTAACAAGATTGCCAAAAAACCAATAATCGTGCAATAAATTGCAAAAGTAATCAATTTTCCCCTTTTTACAAGATTAATCATCCATTTACATGCAAGAAGTCCGGAAACAAATGCGGCAATAAAACCAACAACAATAGGTATAATCCCGATATTAGAGGCTTCTGAAAACTCGCCGGATAAAATATCTTTCAAGTTTGCTCCGATTACAGGTATAAGAACCATTAAGAATGAGAATTGTGCAATCTCTTTTTTATTATTTCCAAGCATTATGCCTGTTGCAATAGTTGCTCCTGATCTTGAAATACCTGGTAAAACAGCAAATGCCTGTGCTATTCCTATTACAAAAGCATCAAGGAATGAAATATTTTTCCCTCTTGATTTTGAAATATATGTTAATGATAGCAATGTAGCTGTAACCAGAAGCATAGCGCCTACAAAAACAATATTTCCGGTAAAAAATTGTTTTACTTCCTCTTCGAAAAACAAGCCGAGAAACCCCACGGGGATCACTGACACTAATATTTTTACAATATATTTATTTTCATTGTTCCATTTAAAAGTTATGAATCCTGAAAACAGATCTCTGATCTCCTTCCAAAAAACAACTATTGTAGATAATACCGTAGCACCATGAACAACTACTGTAAAACTTAAACTTTGTTCGGTCTCTATTTGCAAAAAATGTTTCCCGAGTTCAAGATGTCCGCTGCTGCTTACCGGCAAAAATTCTGTAGCCCCCTGTATTAATCCTAAAAGGAGTGCTTCAAACCAGCTCATAAAAAAATGTGAGTTTATTTTGAAATTACATTATTTCAAAGAGTTACGTGTTTCGGGTTATTCACCTTCGTTTCCACTACGGCGGACGAAGCGAGTTACGAGTTCAGTTACTGGGTGCTGGTTCGTTTTTCTTCACTTTCGACTTTCGATTTTTTTCCCCTACTCTTTAGGTTTCTTCATGATAGCCCAAATTTCAAAGACAAATCCGAATAATACAATAATCGGAGCCAGTGTTATTCTTCTGAAGCTAAATATCTCCTCAGCATGAAATTCATCAGGATTTTCTGCTTTTCCTCCGATCATAAGAAGAAAGCCTGTAATAATAATAACGAATCCAATAATTAATAATATATAATTCTCTCTGCCCAATGGAAAACCGGAGTTTGTTTGTTCATTCTTCTTTTTTATTGCCATAATCTATTTGTTTAGGTACTTGGTTTTTATAAGTTGATATGTAATGATTTAAAAGTGAAAAGTTATAAGTTAAATGTTTGCTTGTAGTTTTGCTCACTACTCATCTCTCACCTCTCATCTCTTCCTCCTTACTCACCACTCTTTCTTCTTCCAACTTCTTACTTCTCCTCTTCTCTCTTCACTTTTGCCTTTTTACTTCTTTACTCTCTGCCCTCCGCTCTTTGCTCTTTGCTCTTAAAACAACTCATCCTCTTCCATCCTGAGATATTTATTTACCGCAAAGTATGTTGAAATCCAGTTCAGAACAATCCCCATAAAAATTATTCCGGCAAAAAGAATTGCTATTATATCTGCATCTCGAAAACTGAAAATTTCTATAAACTCTTTTTGAATAAAATAGAGAAGTCCCAATAATAACATTATAGTAAATAGTCCTCCAAGCACCCCATGCAATGTGCTTTTTGCAAGAAATGGCCATCGTATAAAAGCTCTTGTTGCACCAACCAATTGCATAGTATGGATAATAAAACGTTTTGAATAAACTGATAGTCTTATTGTATTATTGATTAGTGTTATGGCTACAAGAAACAACAAACCACTGAATGTTAACAGAAACACTCCTATTTTTCTAACATTCTCATTTATTAAATGTATAAGCGATTCCTGATAAAAAACTTCCTTCACCATTGGATATGATAACAAATTATCCTCAATAACATTAATACTATCAGGGTTAGCGAAATCGGCATAAAGATAAACATCAATAGATGCTAGCAGGGGATTATATCCGAGAAAATCAATAAAATCCTCTCCAAGATCTTCCTGCAACTCCCTGGCAGCATTTTCTTTCGATACATATTCAGTCGATTTAATATAACCGGAAGCGTCCAGCTCCTTTTGCAATTTTTTAATCTCAACTTCTTTTACCTGATCTTTGATTATTACTGAAAAACTGATATTTTCTTTCACATAAACCGAAAGTTTATGAGCATTAAGCATAAGCAAACCCAGAATTCCAAGTAAAAAAAGTACCAGAGAAATACTAATAACAGATGAAATATAGGAACCTCTTAATCTTCTTCTGGTAGTTTTCAGTTTTTTTATTTTCATCTTTATTATTCAACTATTTCAACCCATCCATGCAAATCAGGTTCATCACCATTTTGAATAGCAATTAATTTTTCATACAATTTCATGGAAATCTGTCCCGGATTATCATCTTTACAAAACTTATAAATTTTACTATTTATAGGATCTGTGATAGATTTAATGGGGCTAATTACGGCAGCAGTTCCGCATGCTCCCACCTCATCAAAAGTATCCAGTTCTTCAAAAGCAATTCTTCTGCGTTCTGTTTTCAATCCTATATCTTCAGCAAGCTGAATAAGACTTTTATTTGTAATTGAAGGTAATATTGATGGTGATTCGGGTGTTATATATGTATTTTCCTTTATTCCAAAGAAATTTGCCGGACCACATTCGTCAATATATTTCTTATCTTTTGCATCTAAAAACAGAACATTGGCAAATCCTTTATCATGTGCTATTTCAACCGGGACAAGGCTTGCAGCGTAGTTACCTCCAACTTTTATATTCCCTGTTCCTAACGGAGCAGCCCTGTCAAAATCTCGGCAAAGTAACATGTTAACCGGCTTTATACCATCTTTAAAATATGGACCAACCGGAGTAACAAAAACAATAAATGCATATTCTGCAGAGGGTCTCACACCAACACCAGGACCTGATCCGAAAAGCAATGGGCGAATGTATAATGCTGCACCTGATCCATATGGAGGAATAAATTCTTCATTTAATTTCACTGCTTTAAATATCATTTCTTTAAAAAGTTCTCCGGGCACTTCAGCCATTTTTATCCCTTTTGCAGAATTATTAAGTCTCGTTGAATTTTCTTCCCAACGAAATAAGCGTATTTTCCCGTCTTTTCCCCGAAAAGCTTTCATTCCCTCAAATGCTTCCTGTCCATAATGTAGTGCTGTAGCTGCAATATGTATTTTAAAATATTCCGATGAAGAAATTTCCGGTTCTCCCCATCTGCCATCTTTATAATAGCATCGAATATTATAATCTGTTTTTTGATAACCAAATGGCAGATTTTTCCAGTCAATATTTTTCATATTTTATAATAGTTTTTAAATAAGTTTTAAACGCAGCCCAAAAATAATTTATCTAAACTGACAAAACAATTTAATTATCATAATATTTCGTATTTATTAGCTTTCAGAATTTATATTTCGGTTACAACTTATGCATACTCTTAAAGCACAAAAAGTTTATGGATTTTGCGAACGAAGTGAAGCAATCTTTCATGGCTTTTCGTAAAGCTCATGACAGTCAATTTATTTGGCATTCTGATTGTTTTTGGGAGATTGCTTCGTCGTTACGCTCCTCGCAAAATCCTTTTTCACGCTTTAAAATCCGTTTAAAACCTCACCTCTTCATTCTTCCTCCTTATTTACCTACTCAACTTACTCACCCACTCACCTCTCTTATTTCTTCATTTTTCCAAAGTGTTACGAGTT
>JAUVHQ010000221.1 GCA_030593185.1 Bacteroidota bacterium | reverse complement strand
GAGAAATAAACCCTGATTCACTTCGAATGGAATTTGATGGGCGCAAAGGCAGGGAATGGCTGATGCGCTGGTTACCGGCCAGAGCATATGACAATGGAGTTTATTACGTTTTCACTAATCCGATTGGATATGATGGGGAACATCTTAAAAATGGTAATTCTATGATACTTGACCCATACGGTGATGTGCTTACAGAAATAAAGTCTTTTGAAAACCATATTAGTATCGCTACAGCTACAGACGATAAATTAACCCTTTCAGGTGGATATCGTTATAAAAAAGCCAGGAAACCAGGTCTGTATAAAGATATAATCGGAGCAAATCACAGATCTGAAACTAAACCAATATGGTTGAAACAAAATTAATAACAAAAACATAATGATTATGGAACCGAAGGAAAAGTATTTACGGCATACCTATTCGTATTTGGCTTTACGAAAAGCGGTAGGATGGATTGGCATATTATTACCATTCACATTAATGCTTGGTGTTTTCTTAATATTTAAGGGAGAGATCATTCAAAAATCCATTAGTCATTATTACCATTCCGGTATGGGTGATGTGCTCGTTGGTGCTCTCTGTGCCGTAGCTTTATTTATGTTTTTTTATAGTGGTTATGATAAATGGGATGACTGGACTGGAAATGTAGCCGGTTTTTTTGCAATAGGTGTAGCCTGGTTCCCTACCACAGAGGTGGGGGCAAGTGATTTGACAGGCAAAATTCATTTTACCTGTGCTGCCCTGTTTTTTCTTACCCTTGCTATATTTTCATTATTCTTATTCACCAGGAAAGGATCGAATCCAACACCGCAAAAGTTAACAAGAAATAAGATTTACGTAGTCTGTGGACTTATCATAATTGCCTGTCTTGTTGCTATTGCGACATACCTGAATTTTATCCATAGTGATAACCATGGATCTGGTTTTGTGTTCTGGGCAGAGGCCATTGCTTTAGTTGCTTTTGGTGTATCCTGGCTTACCAAAGGAGGAACTCTTTATCCTGATAAATAAATTATCATGGATCTTTCAGGTAACCGAACCATTATTCGTTATGCCGGAGCAAATCTAAAGAAAATTTAAAATACCGTGTCCTTATTAAACAAAACCGAGCCAATTATTGGAATTTATAATGAATTGGGAATTAATATACCATTTTAGTCTGAACCATGATTTTTAGGATTTCCTGATGACTTGATAAGAAAAAGAAAAAAGAAACATGAAAAATAATACATGAAAAATGCCAAAAGGATACATGTATATATTAAAATGTACAGATGGCAGCTACTATACCGGTAGCACTAAATACCTCGAATTGCGCCTACATCAACATCAAATGGGTGAAGGAGCTAATTACACCAAAAGAAGGCTCCCTGTTGAGTTGGTATACTTTGAGGAATTTCAAAGGATTGATGAGGCTTTCTATAGAGAGAAGCAGGTTCAAGGCTGGAACAGAAAGAAGAAAAAGGCTTTGATTAATGGGCAATTGGAAGACTTACCAAAGTATGCCGAATGTAAAAATGAGAGTCATTATAAAAATGCTTCCTTCGACTCCGCTTCCTTCGGCTCCGCTTCCTTCGACTCCGCTCAGGAAGCGGGCAACAGCTCGTTGAGCGTAGTCGAAACGAGCGAAACCAACCTCAAATCTAATGGATGATTGAACAAGTAATTTGAAAAATATATATTACAACTAATTAAGATACAAATGTTCAACTTAAATATTTACCAATGAAATTTTTTAAAACAGGTCTGCTTTTTTCTTCACTTTTTTTACTCGCCTTTATAAATAATAGTGGTGTCAAAAACTCAACAGGGCAACTAAGTGTTTTGTCTTTTAACATAAGATATAATAACCCGGCTGACGGTTTAAATGCCTGGAAAAACAGGAAACAAATGGTAATAGATTTTTTAAATGAAACTCAGCCTGAAATAATTGGTATGCAGGAAGTTCTGTATGACCAACTTATGGATATTGAGAAAGCTTTGCCCGGATACGGATGGACAGGTGTTGGCAGGGATGATGGAATGAAAAAGGGTGAATATGTCCCTGTTTTTTATAATAAGGAAAATTTGCAATTAGTCAGAAACGGGAACTTCTGGCTATCGGAAATCCCTGAAAAAACCGGGTCGAAATCCTGGGGCGCTCATTTGCCGCGTATTGTTACATGGGCAGGTTTCAAAGCTAAAACTTCAGGAAAAAAGATCTTCTTTTTTAATACTCATTTCAGCCATGTTTCCGATTCGGCAAGAAATGAAAGTGCAAGACTTTTAGTCGAAATGATAAATAAAATTGCCGGTGATACGGCTGTAATCCTTACCGGTGATTTTAATTTTACCACAGAATCAGAAGGATACAGAATACTTGTCTCCAAAGAAAACAAAACAGAATTGTTTGATGCTATGTTTATTTCAGAGAATCCTCATTTTGGAGGGGAATCAACATATAATGGATTTGGAAAAGTTTCAGTAAAAAGAAAAATAGATTTTATTTTTACAGGCAGAGGGCTGAAAGTTGAAAAGCATGGTATCTATAAAATAAGTGAACAGAATATTTACATCTCTGATCATTGGCCGGTTTATACGAGGGTAGAGTGGAAGATAGCTTTGTGAAGTAATTTGAAACCGGTCAGACCGCTTGCCTCCATTATAATAACGTTATTAATAACGTTATTAATAACGTAATTAATTTGTCTATTAATCAACAAATAAAATTTCACATTATTACGAGTTTATGAGCTACAGGAGCATGATATAAACGAAAAACGCCGGTTTTGCCGGCGCTTTTTATAAGATATTTGAAATTTAGTCTATTTTTTATCCTTTTTTTCTTCTGTCTTCTTTTTTGTTTTAGTTGCAGATTTTGTTGTAGTGGTTTTTTTAGCTGCGGTTGCTTTTTTTGCAGACGGTTTCTTTTTTGGTTTTGTTGCAGTTTTCTTTTCTGTTTTTACTTCAGTTTTCTTTTCTGCTTTTGGTTCAGCTTTCTTTTCAGTTTTTAATTCTGGTTTCTTTGCCTCTGGTTCCTGTTTGTCTGTTTCAGTATCAGTTTTTGTTTTATCCGGAGCTTCGTCTTTTTTTGCCTCTGTTTTTATTTCTGTTTCAGGTTTAACTTGAACTTTAACTTCTTCTTTTTCCTTAACCTTTGTTTCAGACGTATCCTTAACTTTAGCTTTTTGTTCTTTTTTTACCTGGGTTTCAACAACTTCTATTACTTCTTCTTTTTCTTTTACTTCTGCCTTTTTAACGGGTTTTGGAGCTTCCTGTTTTTTTGGAGGTACATATAATTTTTTCTTTTTGGATTTCTTAGTTCTTAATACACCGTAGGTTCCGGCAAATAATTTACCTCTTCTGGTTTTCATGTCTCCTTTTCCCATAACAATTCTTTTAATAAAGTTATAATTTGAATTCCTGATTTTTTATAATGACCCCAAAAATACTAATTCTAATGGGAATTCATAGAAATATTTGTCTTAATAAATAGTAATATTACTTCATCTGATAAGAACTTATTGTAAATTTGTGACTTTATATGGATTACATCAGGCAGTGCCTGTAATATGATAATATCTGATTAAATGGATTTTAGGAGAATTAGCTTACTATATATAACAGGTTTTTGTTTTCTGTTTTTCTCATGTGAATCTGAAAAGATATGTGAGCAATCAACCGTTTCTACGTTAAATGCCGGGTTTTATTCATTTCAGGATAGTATACCTGAAGCAGCGTTGATAGATAGTTTTACAGTTTACGGAATAGGCAGGGCGGACAGTCTGATATATGACCAGGCAAACTCTGTTGGTAGTTTTGATCTTCCTCTTTCTCATTTCGTTGATACTGCAGGATTTGTTCTTACCCTGGGCACTGAAACTGATACGATCAGGTTCCTCTATTCCCGTGAATTACACCTGATATCGATGGAATGTGGATTTACAACTTATTATTATATCGAAAGTATAGATAATACCTCGAATGTTATTGATTCGGTAAGTGTAGTCAATGAAAAAGTAACAAACGGAGATTATGAGAATATTAAAATATACCTTTAGTTTGTTCATGTTTGCCTGGCTAACTGCCGGCGCTCAAACTGACGGGCTTGGTATCGGAGGATTAAGGTTTGGGTTTGATATTTCGCGTATTGCTATGCCGTTTCTTGAGAAAGGGAGAGTGGAATATGACGGATCAGTTGATCTAAGAATAAGCAAGGACCTGTATCCTGTAATTGAAATTGGCTGGGGCGATTTTGAAACAGAGGAGATGAATTTTTCATATAGGTCAACCGGCTTTTCTTTACGAGCCGGGATTGATAAAAATTACCTGAAAAAAGATGATGTTAATGATATGGGGATGTTTTTCGCCGGTGTCAGGTATGGGGTGAGCTTTTTCAAACATGAAGCTCCGGATCTGGAAATTAGTGATCCATATTGGGGAGATTTCTCCGGTGCAATTCCCATAAAAAACCTGAATGCTCA
>JAUVHQ010000377.1 GCA_030593185.1 Bacteroidota bacterium | reverse complement strand
ACCATTATGCCTGAATCAGGAAGGATTATTTTCCCTGTTCTGGAGCCGTTTGGGCAGGATCTGCGGCAACGGATAGGGGACGATGCTATTGCTGAAAAATATGTTTTTGAAGAACTGTATGATTCAACCCAGGTAAAAGCCAGACAAATGGCAGAGAAGAATAAATTCAAGATTGCAGGCACCTATTCTTCATCTTCAAGTTCAGAGATCCAGCTTAATGCCCTGAATGTTCCCCAGGGGTCGGTAAAAGTTACTGCCGGCGGAATACAATTACAGGAAAACGTGGACTATACAGTGGATTATAATCTTGGAAGAGTGAAGATAATTAATGATGGACTTTTGGAATCACAAACTCCCATAAGAGTCTCGCTTGAGAGTAATCAACTTTTTAGTATTCAAACCAAAACTTTACTGGGGGCTCATTTGGATTATCGCTTTTCAAAAGATTTTAATATAGGTGCAACTATGTTAAATCTTACCGAAAGGCCTTTAACCCAGAAAGTTAGTATTGGTGATGAGCCGATATCTAATACAATTTTGGGAGTTAACACCTCTTATCATACTGAATCACGATTTCTTACAAGCGTAATTGATAAAATTCCTTTTCTCGAAACAAAAGTTCCATCCAGCATTACTTTTACAGGTGAGTTTGCTCACCTTATTCCGGGTCATTCACGGGCAATAGAAAAACAGGGCATTTCATATATTGATGATTTTGAAGGTAGTGAGATACCGCTTGATATAAAATCAATGAATGCATGGGTACTTGCAAGTACACCGCAGGGACAGAATGTTTTATTCCCCGAAGCAATATTGAATAATAATCTGGCATATGGGTACAACAGGGCTAAACTTGCCTGGTATGTAATCGACCCCCTGTTTTTAAGAAACACATCTATCACTCCTAACCATATAAAGAGTAATCCTGATCTGCAATCAAGTCACTATGTAAGAGAGGTGTTTGAAAAAGAGATTTTCCCCTACAAAGAAAGCATTACAGGTATACCAACCAATTTGGCAGTATTGAACCTGGCATTTTACCCTGACGAAAAGGGGCCCTATAATTATGACCTTGGAGCATCGGTATTCTCTACAGGAATTGATAATGAAGGGAAACTTTTATATCCCGGATTACGATGGGGCGGGATAATGAGAGAAGTACCTACTAATGATTTTGAAGCTGCCAATATTCAGTTTATTGAATTCTGGCTGATGGATCCATACGTGGAAAATGGAGGACATGCAGGTGGGGAGTTATATTTTAACCTTGGCAATATTTCGGAAGATATTTTGAAAGATTCACGGAAAAGTTTCGAAAACGGATTACCAACAACTCCGCTTGCCACTTTGGTGGATACAACAATCTGGGGCCGTGTTCCTGTTACACAGTCACTGGTTAATGCTTTTGATAATGATCCTGATTCGCGACGGTATCAGGATGTGGGACTTGATGGGCTCAGGAATGAGAATGAATCCGGTTTTTTTATGGATTACCTTGATTCGCTGCAAACAATGGTTGATCCTGAAGTATTTACTGAAATTTCAGAGGATCCTTCCAGCGATGATTTTCATTATTTCAGGGGAAGTGATTATGATGCTGAAAGACTGAGTATTCTTGAACGATATAAAAACTATAACGGACTTGAAGGAAATTCTCCAACCTCTGAGCAATCAAATGAATCATATCCGACAACAGGCTCCACATTACCTAATGTTGAAGATATTAACCGTGACAATACTCTTAGTGAGTCTGAGAGTTACTATCAGTATCATGTAAGTCTCAGACCACAGGACCTTGAAATTGGGAAAAACCATATTATTGATGTTGTGCCTGCTTCAATTACTTTTGCCAATGGAGAAAGATCTGAAGTGAACTGGTATCAATTCAGGATACCATTAAATGATTATCAAAATATTGTCGGGAATATTCAGGGTTTCAAATCGATAAGATTCCTGAGAATGTTTCTCCGGGGTTTTCAGGAAAAGGTTAACCTGCGATTTGCTAAGCTGGATCTTGTCAGAGGTGAATGGAGAAAGTATAATTTATCACTTCTTGGTAGTGGAGAAAGAATTACAATACCTGAACCGGCAGAGGCAAGGTTTGAAATATCATC
>JAUVHQ010000207.1 GCA_030593185.1 Bacteroidota bacterium | reverse complement strand
AATAACATTTTCTAAAGAGCTCAGTGCTTTGAAAGTGTGTGGCTTTGAATGCCCAACTTTTCATATTTCAAACGTCAGACTGTCTAAAAACCTCTTGATTTTGTTCATAACTTTATGATAAAAACCCAAGTTAAAATACTGGCTATTAGTATCTTTAAGTATGAAATTCATTAAAGGACACAATCGAACACAAATCAGTCTTTTCCCGGTTTCTCTTGAACATGCTATTGATGAAGATAATGAAGTACGTATCATTGATCTATTTGTTGATAGTGTGTCATTGGAAGACTATGGGTTTAAGATAGAATATGTTGAAAATGGCCGTCCGGCGTATCATCCGTCCGATTTGCTTAAGCTATACATCTACGGATATTTGAACAAAATTCGTTCATCCCGGGATCTGGAAAAAGAATGCAAGCGCAATATTGAAATGATATGGCTTATTAAAGCTCTGAAGCCTGACCATAATACTATATCTAACTTTAGGATGGATAACCCCAAAGCCATAAAAAAGGTATTTCGGGCAACTGTACAAATAGCCAAACACTTTGATTTGATTGGGGGAAAATTAATTGCCGGTGACAGCAGTAAATTCAGGGCACAAAACAGTAAGAAGAACAACTTTAATCAAAAAAAAATAGATCACCATATTGCATATATTGAAAACAAGATAGATGAATATAACAAACAATTATCAGAAGCAGATGAAGATAAAAAAGAACAGATAAGAAAAGAAAATAGATAATCAAAACCAGCGTAAGGGCAAATATAACCAACTGGAGAAACAACTGAAAGAAAGTGGAGAGTCGCAGGTTTCTACTTCCGATCCGGAAAGCAGACAAATGATTGTCCGCAATAATATTACCGAAGTAGCTTACAATGTTCAAACAACAGTAGACGAAAAGCATAACCTGCCTATTGATTACAAAGTCACTAATACCAATGATTCAAAGGCAATGGGTAATATGCTACGGCGGGCAAAAAGCATATTGCGCACCAATGACTTTACAGCACTCTACGATAAAGGATATCATACAGGAACCGAATTTAAAATAGCCGATGATTTGGGTATTGAAGTGATGGTAGCCATTCCGGGAGTTGCTTCACAAGCACCTAACCCTGATTATAACGTTGAGAACTTTAGCTACAACCAGGATGACGACTATTACGTTTGTCCCCAAGGCAATAAACTTACTACCCCCGGCACCTGGCACAAAACCTGGACATATTATTTTAAAAGATACATCACCAACAAATGCAAAAGCTGTCCTGTAAAAGATCAATGTACTAAAGCAAAATACGGCAAAGGCATACAACGTAGTGAATATCAGGAACAAATCAATAGAAACAAGGAAAGGATAGAGCAAAATCAAGACTACTACCGCCGGAGGCAAGCCATTGCAGAACATCCTTATGGCACCATTAAACGACAATGGGTGTTTAGTTATATATCGACAAAGAAAGGAAAAGAATCGGCAAGCGCCGATGTGGGATTTATGTTTTTAGCCTATAATATCAGGCGGATCATGAACATAATAGGGAAAAATGCACTCAAGAAGTACCTGGAGGTGCTTATTTTATTAGTTTCGGGGAAATATCGTCCGATAAGACTCAAAATAAGCCTGTTAAAAGCAATCAAATATTTACACAAAATCTTAACTTCCTATTTTGAGGGTTGCTTAAATAGGCTTAAATTTGATCAAAACTTACTTAGTACTGAAGGTTTTTAGACAAACTGCTGTTGGGCGTAATTTGAATAAAGATTATGAGTATAGACAAATCACAAATCCATGAAAAGACAAAAAAGTTGCTTGAAAAAGTGGATAAGCCAAATGAACTTATAAAAAATTTGCAAGAACTTTTTAAATCATGTGTGGATAAAGACGCAACAAAAAATTATCAGAGAATTATTCCTGATACAGGAACATTTTACGGAGTTCCTAAACCCGTTTTGTGGATAATGGCTTCAGAAATTAGCAGTTTTATAAAAAAAGAACCAAAAAAAGCAGAAATATTACTAAAAACTATTTGGAATGAAAGGTCCTATGAAGCAAAACAAATAGCGGGAAAAAGCATAGAAAAGTTTAGTCCAAAAAACCCGAAACTTTGTTTAGATTTTATTTCTTTCGCATTACCCGATATTGATAACTGGTCAGTCTGTGATTGTCTCGCAATGTATGGAGTGACACCAATAGTTTATTCTAACACTCAACTTGTTTTACCACTTTCAGAAAAATGGATTAAAGATAAAAATAAATGGATTAGGCGTTTTGGAATTGTTACTTTACTGGGATATAAAAGAATTAAGATAACAGATAAAGTTTTTGAAATTCTTAATTCTGTAATGAAAGAATACGAGCCAGATGTTAAAAAGGCAGTTTCATGGATTTTAAGGGAAATCACAAAGAAAAATCCTGATGAAGTAGCAAAGTTTTTAATGAAATTTGCAAAAACAAATCTAAACAAAGATACAAAATGGATAATTAAAGATGGAATGAAAAAACTGAGTAACGATGAACAGAAAAATATCTTGCTGTTATTGGAGTAATTTATGAAAACATCAAATAATGATTTAAAAGATTAAAACAAATGAATAATACATACATTGAAAACATTGCATACTGTGGATTATATTGTGTTGATTGTCCAAACCAAAAAGGTGTAATTGCTGATTTAGCGAGAGATTTAAGAAAATAATTAAGAATATATCGTTTTGACAAAACAGCAGAATTGTTGTCTTCTTTTTCATTTTTTAAAACATTTGAAAAATATCCTGATTGCTGTGAAGTTTTAGGAGCGATGGTAAAATTGAGATGTGGAAAAAGTTGTAGAAACGGTGGTGGAAACCCAAGTTGCAAAATTAAAAGATGTGTCCAGAAAAAACAATTAAAAGGTTGTTGGGAGTGTAATGAATTTGAGACTTGTGATAAACTTAAATTTTTAGAAGTAAATCACGGAAAAGCACATATTAAAAACTTGAAAATAATAAAAAAGAAAGGCGCTGATGAATTTATTAAAGGAGAAAAACATTGGTATGCATCGAAATAAAAATGAGTAAAAACTACGTCCAATTACGATTAAAAGATAAATATTTTAAACAAAAAAAGGGGTAAAACGATGAAAACAAACATAAAAAAAGCACTCATTTGGTTAGGATTAAGTATCCTGATGACGATCTTCTGGATCATCGGATTAATAATTGGCAATGCGATATTTCCAAGTAGTATCACGGAGATGTCAGCCGACTCCAACATAAATGGAGGTCTTATCCTCTTATTAATTTGTGCCCTGAACACATTGGTTGTTTTATATTTTATCTATAACTCACAATGTAAAGGCTAGAAGCTGGTGGGAACAATATTTCTTGTCACTTTCGGACTACAGTATTTTATGTCCCAAATTGAAACTTTATGGTTTAATGACAGTCTCAATTTTCCTATCAAAGGTATCCTGGCTATTGTAAGTGGTGGGGGGATTATGAATTTATTATTCTCAGTAACTGCCACCTGGTTCACCGGAAATTTCAGTCCGTTAAAAGAATCAGCCGGTGAAAAAACGAAGGTAGAATTAGTACCAATAGTTAAATATTTCCTTTTGCTTTCCATCGTAGTATGGCCTGTGATATATTTTCTTGCCGGGTACCTGATAGCCTGGCAATTTGCAGACGTAAGGTTGTTTTATTCAGGAACTGTTGAAATGGACTCGTTTCTATCTATTATGAAAGCTAATGTTGCCTCCGGACTCTATTTTTTTCAAATCCTGAGAGGAGTATTATGGATACTGATAGCCCTTCCGGCTGTAGCTGTAATAAGGGGCTCATTAATGCGTAAAGGAGTTATTATTGGACTATTATTTGCTGTCCTGTCTGGCAGTCAGCTTTTACTTCCCAATCCTTTCATGTCTGATATGGTGAGAATGGCACACCTTTTTGAAACAGCTCCCTCAAATTTTCTTTGGGGCTTTATAATAGCCTGGTGTTTTGGGAAGCTCATTTCAAGTGAGCCAAAATAATCTGATTGGAAAATTCCTTATCCGAATAAAAATGAAATAAAAAACGCTGCAATTTGCACTATACTCTCCCCTGTTAGCATGTCCGAAGTTTTATTATAAAGGTTGTTCCCACCCCCGGTTCAGTTAGGAAATTGATGGTTCCTCCGTGCATGTGCACAATTTTTTTTAACAATACTCAGTGCTTTTTGTTTTCCGTAGATCTTTGTAATATCCTGTGCTTTTATACCACTCTAACTAATACTGCAATTCTGCTGTTTTGTTCGTTTCCGTACAGTATTGTAATAAAACCGTTCATTTTTAACAAAATTTAACAGTTCTATATTTTGCTTTAACATGCTCATATACAGACTGGATGCATCTTATGGCACGAAATATGTTCGAATTCCAAGGCAAAGCATTTATACTTTTTTTTATATCAAAAAATATAATAGTAAGTTTTCACGTGTGAAATTAAGACGTTCTTTCACAAAAATATATCAAAAAAAACCCCCGATTTCGTACAAACCGAGGGTTTAGGTCAACATCTTCTTTCTACCGGCAAGATAAAAAGAATGATGAGAACGGTAAATATACAAAATCATAGGTAAAAATACAAATTAGGTTAAAAATAGATAGTTAATTCTTTTTTCTACTTACCTTATTATTTACTCATATCATTCTTCTTTTAAAATCACCAAAACAA
>JAUVHQ010000110.1 GCA_030593185.1 Bacteroidota bacterium | reverse complement strand
CGTACCAGGTTGGGAATACCTGTTACAATTTCATCCGATCCGCGACATGCATTCTCTTCCGGTGCTGCTAATTTTGCCTCCGCTCATTTTTCAAAATGGTGCGAACCAATCGGCTTTGGAGCTATTGGCGATTCGACATTCGTTGCCCGGTTTGGCGATATTGCCAGGCAGGAGTACCTGGCAGTAGGGATCCGTACCGCACTGCATCCCATGGCTGACCTGACAACCGAACCCCGCTGGGCAAGGATCAGTGGCACATTTGGTTCTGATGCCCTGCTTTCAAAAAAATTAATAGCTGCCTATATTTACGGCTTCCAGGGAGATAGTATTGGTCCGGAAAGTGTAACCTGTATGACAAAACATTTCCCGGGAGGCGGACCGCAAAAAGATGGGTGGGATGCTCATTTTGCTTATGGTCAGGACCAGGTTTATCCGGGAGATAATTTTGATTATCACCAGATCCCTTTTGAAGGGGCATTTGCTGCAAATACCGGTCAGATCATGCCATACTATGGTGTTCCGGTGGGGCAAACAAACGAAAATGTTGGATTCAGTTATAATAAAAAGGTCATTACCGGATTACTCCGGGATAAATATGGTTTCAAGGGTGTGGTATGTACAGATTGGAGAATAGTAACTGACCTGAAACTATTAGGTCTTTTTAAAATGGAGGCCAGAAGTTACGGTGTGTTTGACCTGTCTGAAGAGGAAAGATTTATTAAAGCTATTGATGCCGGGGTTGACCAGTTTGGTGGTGAGGAGGAACCGGAAATGATCACTAAACTGGTGAAGGAGAACAGAATTGAAGAAAGCCGGCTTGATGTATCTGTAAGACGCCTGCTCAGGGATAAATTCCGCCTGGGATTATTTGATAATCCTTATGTTGATGAGGAAAAAGCAGAACAAATTGTTGGCAAGAAAGAATTCAAACAGCTTGGAGAATTATCTCAACGAAAAGCTATTGTCATTTTAAAAAATGGCGACCCATCAACTGGAAAATCTCTGCCACTTGGTAACAACATAAAAATTTATGTCGAAAATATTGATATAGAAACAGCCGCCAGGTATGGCACTGTTACAGATAACCCCGAAGAGGCTGATTTTGCAATTCTTAGACTGGCAACCCCATACACTGGCGGATTAGGTAAAGGTATAGTCGAAAGGTTTTTCCACCAGGGTGATCTGGATTTTAAAGGAGAGGAGAAAGCACATATACTGGAGATTGCCGGGAAGGTTCCCACAATTATTGACATTTATCTTGAGCGTCCGGCAGTGATCCCGGAAATAACTAAGCAATGCAAGGCGCTGATAGCCAATTTCGGTGCCAGTGATGAAGCTGTTCTGGATGTGATCTTTGGAAAGTTTAATCCTTCCGGAAAGTTGCCGTTCGAATTACCATCCTCAATGGAGGCAGTAAAAAATCAGAATGAGGATGTACCCTATGATTCAAAGGATCCATTATTCCCATTTGGGTTTGGACTGACATTTGATGATGAATAAAAATTTTGTATCAACTATAAATAAATATATTACAACTAATTAAAATACAAATGTTTAATTAATTTTATACTAATGAAACGTATAGAAACATTACTGGGTTGGTCTTTAGTTTTATGTATTATTTTGTTATTCCTGACACTTGGCGATTTTTTGTCCTTACATGACATTAAGCAGGATTATGTAAGCACAGATATACTGGCAGACCTGCAGGTAAAATTATCAAAAGAATTACCTGAATGGACATCAACAAAGGCAGAATGGTTTGTGGCAAATGTAAGTTTTTTTCTGAAATCTGTTTTTACAATTTTTGTTATTATTACCCTGTTAAAATCCATCAGGAAGCTGAAATCATTAAGTAAAGAACAACTTGATTCTTCATTATAAAAAACTCGGTCAGGAATTGAATATACCGTTCGTTAAGTAACAAAGAAGAAAATACAATAATTGTCAAAACAAAATAGTTTTTTCTTTTGTGTGCCCCATCGCACAAAACAGGAAATGTAGCATTGCTGCTATGCTTTTCATTAGACAATTAATTACGTTATTAATAACGGCATTAATAACGTTATTAATAACGTAATTATTTTTATAAACTTCGAATAGCCTCATGACAACCCGCAACTCATAATCCGTAACTCGTAACTTTTTGACACTGTATCACTTAATTACAGATCCCTCCTGCGCATAATCTGGAAAATGAGAAAAACGAACAGTGCGATAAATCCTATAGCCAGCAATAAGGTAACAAACAGAGACAATTGATGTGGTATTAGTCCGATCGACTCAAAATCAAAACTGGTGGTTCCCGTAGAGTTTTCGATTGTTTTTTCCGATGCAATGGTTAATACTTCCGGTGGTGGGGTAAGGTGCGAAATGATCTTTACCGGAAAAAACTGCCTTACTTCTGGTGAAAAGAATCTTCTGATAATTGGTTCAATAAAAATAAAATATAGAAGAAACATTATGATCGAAAGGGAATTATTTCTGAAAATAATGGCAAAAAGCATTCCAATTATCATATATCCTACCGCTTGTATGAAATAAACTGCAAGAAGGTAGGATTTACTGAAGAGATCTGCGAATTCAAAATTATGACTAAAAATAATTCCAAACACAGAACCTGAAAGGAAAACCAGTAACAGGCTATAGAGAGCTATTAGAAATATTATTATCCCCTTCCCTATTACCAAATCTTCAACACTCAACCCATTTATTACTTGTTGACGGAAAGTACGAAATGAAAATTCGTTTCCCACCAATACTATCACCATAATAGCCAGTAATATATTAAACCAGCTTGCAACCCAGGCAAATGTGGCCCACACATCCGGAAACCGGAAAAGATTTCTCATACTAAAACCCGGAACGGCAATATCGATTTTTGAAGTAATAATTATAACCAGCAGGAACAGGACAAAATGAAGAGTCATAATTACCTTGAAAGAAGCATAGTTCAGGGTTTTGGTTAGTTCGTTTTTCAATAATTTCTTCATCTTGTTCAGTTTTGTTCGCGTACCAGTTCAAGGAATTGTGATTCAAGGGTTGGTTTATTCACCTCAAGGCGGGTTAGTGTAATACCTTTTTCTATAACATATTTATTTATCTCTCCCGGCTCTGTTTCAGATAAAATGGTTGCTGAAATGCTATCTACATCTTCCTTAATATTTTTAACCAAACCCGATTTTTCCAGGATTTCTTTAAGTTTTGTATTATCCGGTGCCGACATTGTCACTACCCTGTCCATTGCCAGAAGCTTGTCAACCCTGCCACTGGCAATCAGTTTCCCCATTTTTAAAACACCCACATGCGTGCAAACTTTTTCCACTTCATCAAGGATATGACTGGCAATAATAATAGTTTTCCCTTTATTCCTTTCCGACACAATGATCTTTCTTACCTCCGCTATACCTTCAGGGTCAAGTCCGTTTGCCGGCTCATCGAGCACTAAAACTTCCGGATCACCAAGCAACACTGATGCAAAAGACAAACGTTGTTTCATCCCAAGCGAAAGAGTGTCAAATCTTGAATACTTTCTTTTGAGGAGATCAGTGATTCCCAGAACCCGGTTAATATCCTCTTCCGGCACATTTTTAATCCGGGCAACTATTTGCAAATTCTGGAACAGTGTCAGGTAGGGATAAAAGTTTGGAATTTCAATCAGTGATCCCATTCTTTTTCGTTCCCATTTTCCTGGTTTTTTACCAAACCACCGGTAACTTCCGCTTGCAGGATGTAAAACACCGGTTATTACAGACAAGGTAGTTGTCTTCCCGCTTCCATTCGGACCAAGGATACCGTAAACAGTACCTTTTTCAACTGTGAAAGACAAATCATCAACAGCTTTTATTTTTCCAAAATTCTTTGACAGATTCTGAATACTTAATATCTCATTCACGATTAATGACTTTTACATATTTTATTTAAGACGAATTAATCTGGCAAAAGATACAAAAAAAAACAGCAGTTTATGATAAACTGCCGGTTTCACAAAAAAAAAATTTATCTGTCAGTTTCCCATTTCCGACATAAATTTAATTCTCATCAGGCGAATATCCTCCTCGGAATACTCATCCTCTCCCAATTCATTAAGAGCAGCATCAATAGATTCCGTTTCAGCCTCATCTCTGAAATATTCAAATACCTCTTCCTGGCGTTCTTCATCCAGTACTTCATTCAGGTAATAATCAAGGTCAAGTTTTGTTCCTGAATTGACAATTGCCTCAATTTCATCAAGTAGTTCGCACATTTCCAACCCCTTAGCATCGGCAATATCCTCAAGTAACCGTTTTCTATCTATGCTTTGAATAATATATACTTTCAGTCCGGATTTATTAATAACTGATTTAACCACCATATCCTGAGGTCGGATGATATCATTTTCATCAACATATTTTTTTATCAGATCAACGAATTCTTTACCGTAACGTGTAGCTTTACCTACACCCACACCTGAAATATTTTGCATTTCTTCAAGTGTTATGGGATAATGGATAGCCATATCTTCAAGGGAGGGATCCTGAAAGATTACAAAGGGTGGAAGGTTTTTTTCCCTGGATATTTTTTTCCGAAGATTTTTTACAATATGGAACAACTCTTCATCAACTGCCCCTGTCCTTCCACCTGAAGCTGTTATTTCATCTTCTTCAAGGCTGTTATAATCATGATCCTCACTCAACATTATAGAGTAAGGATTTTTTATGAATTCCTTCCCCTTGCCGGTCATTTTCAATAACCCGTAATTTTCAATATCCTTTTCAAGAAGTTTGTTTATGAGCGCCTGTCGTCCAACAGTATTCCAGAATTTCTCATCTCTTCCTTCACCAGTATTAAACATATCAAGATTATGATGCTTATATGATTTTATCATGGAAGTTTTATTTCCTGCGATAATATTTGCTATATGATCGACTTTGAATTTCTCATTTACTGCAACAACCGTGTTCAGTACTTTCAGGACATATTCTGAACCTTCAAATTCCTTTTTCGGATAGAGGCAATTATCACAAGTTCCACAATTTTCTTCATTGTACGATTCGCCAAAATAGTGCAATAATGTTTTCCTTCTGCAAACAGAAGATTCGGCATATGACACTGTTTCAAGAATAAGCTGCTTACCAATTTCCTGTTCAGCAACTGGTTTCCCCTGCATAAACTTTTCCAGTTTCTGGATATCTTTATAACTATAAAACACCAAACATTGGCCTTCGCCACCATCTCTGCCAGCCCTGCCGGTTTCCTGATAATATCCTTCCAGGCTTTTGGGAATATCATGATGAATAACGAACCTGACATCGGGTTTGTCAATACCCATACCGAATGCAATTGTTGCCACAATTACATCAATATCTTCCATTAAGAATTTATCCTGCGTTTTACTACGTGTAACTGAATCCATTCCTGCATGATATGGCAGTGCTTTTATTCCGTTAACCTGAAGTGTTTCAGACAATTGTTCAACCTTTTTTCTGCTCAGGCAATAAATAATACCGGATTTCCCGGAATTATTCTTAATAAACTTAATAATTTCCTTCGTTGGATTAATTTTAGATCTTACCTCGTAATAGAGATTTGGCCGGTTAAATGAAGATTTATATACTTTGGCATCAAGGATATTCAGGTTTTTCTGAATATCGTGCTGTACTTTTGGTGTAGCTGTAGCAGTAAGAGCAATTATCGGGGCAATTCCGATTTCTTCCACTATTGGTCTGATACGCCTGTATTCCGGGCGAAAATCATGTCCCCACTCCGATATACAATGAGCTTCATCAATAGCATAAAAGGAAATATCTACCTGTTTAAGAAAATCAATATTCTCCTGTTTGGTCAATGATTCAGGGGCAACATACAACAATCTCGTCTTTTTATTCAGCACATCATTTTTAACCTGCTGAATAGCCATTCTTGTCAGAGAAGAATTCATGAAATGTGCTATACCATCCTCGGCACTGTAACTTCTCATAGAATCAACCTGATTTTTCATCAGGGCTATCAATGGTGAGATAACGATTGCAGTACTTGAAATAATCATAGATGGTAGCTGGTAACAGAGCGATTTTCCACCTCCGGTAGGCATCAAAACAAAAGTGTCGTTACCGGCAAGAACATTCCTGATAATAACTTCCTGATTCCCTTTAAAATTATTGAATCCAAAGAATTTCTTCAAATAATTAACCAAAGAAATGTCGACTCCAAAACTCATCATTTTCTCTTTTCAAATATTTCATATACCATCTTTGTATATTCAATATAATTAATTTTTAATTAATATGTCTCCTAAATTCAGGTCGTAAAAATTAAATTTATCAATATCTCCAAAAAATAAATACATTTGTAAATTAAATATACAATATTTTTTCTTAACTCTAAATTTATTTTGACAAAGTTTAATAGCTTTTATTAATCAAACCTGTTTTTCATTATATTTCAACAAACCTGGGCACTAAAACCAGGTTTTCAAGTTATTATACAAAAAAAATATGGTAAATGAACAGAACAGGTTCATGAAGCCGGTTATTAATTAACAATATGACGAAAAAAAAGAAAAATGAAATGTCGTTCCTTGGCCATCTTGAAGAACTGAGATGGCATCTTTTACGGGCATTTTTGTCAATTCTCATTATTGCTATTGCAGCATTTATTTTTCATGATATTATTTTCGATAAAATAATTCTGGCTCCAAAGACTCCTGAATTTTTCACAAACCGGATGTTATGTGCATTTAGTGAAATTGTAAATGTCCCGGCCCTTTGTATTAATTCAAACCCATTTGAAATAATCAACATTCGTATGGCAGGACAGTTTACTACCCATATTATGGTCTCAATTCTTACTGGAATTATTCTTGCATTCCCGTATATTTTTTTCGAGTTAT
>JAUVHQ010000184.1 GCA_030593185.1 Bacteroidota bacterium | reverse complement strand
ATATGGTGGTCTTTCAGGTTTAACAGGAGGATTTTCCTCAAGTTCCTCAAGAATAACCTCAATTGCTTTCTCCAGTTGGGGGTCATGACCATTAATCACTTCAGCAGGCCATTGTTCAACCTCAATATCGGGTGGCACTCCCACATTTTCAACTACCCAGCCATCTTCTGTCCAGATAGCAAGGTTAGGAGCAGAAACGTAACCACCATCCATCAGGACAGGAAATCCAAGAGTTCCAACCAATCCACCCCATGTTCTTTTTCCTATTAATTTACCCAGCTTAAACTTACGAAACATCCATGGAAGCAAGTCACCTCCTGAACCGGCTGTTTCGTCAATAAGCATAATCTTAGGGCCCTGAATTGATGCACTTGGAGTTTTCAGATCGTCACCGTAGCGCATATTCCAGTACGATACAAAAGGACGCCTTAACAGATCGATATAGTAATCTGCCACACTTCCCCCGCCATTAAACCTTTCATCTACAATAATAGCATCTTTATGTACCTGTGGGAAAAAGTAACGCTTGAAATACGTATGGCCAAGAGTTGTAGTATTTGGTACATAAACATATGCTACCCTGCCATTAGTAGCTTTGTTAACTTTTTCAATATTCCCTTCAACCCAATCCCTGTTTCGTAAAGAACTTTCACTACTCACCGGAACAACTTTGACTGTTCTTGAGCCGGAGTCATCCGGATTCGGACCAACAGTTAATTCCACGATCTTATCTGCTGTATTTTCAAACATACTGAATAAATTTGTTGATGAAAGCAGTTCATGTCCGTTCACTGCTAACAGATACTCACCTGCTTTAACATTCACACCTGGTTCAGTCAAAGGAGACCTCAGATCAGGATTCCAGTTTAGTCCACCGTAGACCTTTTTAAACTTATACCGTCCGTTATCAACAGTATAATCAGCACCCAACAAACCTCCGTTAATGCGCTCGGGATCGAAATAGTAATCTCCACCACCTACCCAGTGATGTCCGACCGAAAGCTCACTGCACATCCACTGGATCACACGGTTAAGATCTCTCCGGCATGACAGATGAGGCAGAAAAACAGAATATTTCTCCTTCATAGCGTTCCAGTCAACACCATGCATATTGGTTGCATAGAAATAATCTCTGTTTATACGCCAGGCTTCATTAAATATCTGATTCCATTCATTTTTGGGGTCTATCCTTACTTCAACAGAGTTTATATTTAGCTTCCCCTTACCTTCTTCTTTCTTACCTGACACAGGAACAATATCCCATGTCGTGTCAGAGGCATAAAGTATCATCTTTTTATCGTGTGAAATCTGGTATCTGTTTACTTCAGAGAGGATCACTTCATCCTCCCGATTTTTAAGGTCATATTTGTGTAACTTTGTATCATCTGAGTAAGGTCCCCTGGCTGTAGCAGGAGCTTCCAGATAATACACCTGACCTTCCTCTCCTACCTGGAGATCAAAATAGTTGCCTGAACTTACCGGTAAGGCAATTATCCTCTGGTTTATGCCATCAAAATCTATAGAAAGAGGTTTCTTTTTCTCCTGTTTTTCTTTTTCCTCTTTGTTGCCGTTGCCGTTTTTTTCCTGTTCAGCTTCTTTAACTCCTTCTTCATCACTCTCTTTAGCAAGAGGCGAAGGAATATCCTCCTGCAGAGTAACCAGATAAATAGCCTTGCTCATTATCATATCCGTATTCGACATCGCAAACCAATGCTTAACCGGACCAGCATCGGTTGAGGCAAAAAAGTATAAATACTTACCACTTTTATCAAAAACAGGATCACTTACTTCGCTCATTCCATCTGTGATAGGATATGATTTTTTATCACTAAGCGAATAGACATAAACTTTTTGAATATATGCTTCAGTATTCATGGTATAAACAATCCATTTCGAATCGTGCGACCATACACCGTGTATTGTACCAAAGGCACCGGGTGCATACAAACATTCAGAAGCAATATTATTGATTGTACCCGATCCCAGATCAATCCAATAAAGATTCCTGGCATTATCAGTAAATGTTAGTTTTTTATTGTCAGGCGACCAAACAGGTGATGCATAAAAGCCTGATCCGCTTAACTCAAATTTCCTGGTTTCTCCTTTACCATCCTGTTTCGAGACATGAAGTTCATATTCACCCGATTCTTCAGAAAAATAAGCGATCAATTTACCGTCAGGTGACCAGACCGGTGATCTTTCATGCACACCGGTTGTATTGGTAATATTACGCGGATCACCTTTCTCGGCAGGAACTGTAATTATCTCACCTCTGAATTCAAAAACTGCTCTTGCCCCTGTTGGGGAGATAGATGAATTCCTGATATAACGGGAACCTTCAACATAACGGGGACGAACTTCCAACAAATCGGTTGCAACACCAACGGTTAATTTTTCACTCTGCAAGTCCTGTAAATTCAGAATATGAATATGTGCTGCCTGTTCATATATTATCTTATCATTATATGCAGTAGCATTTAAAATTGGAAAGTCAGAATATTGAGTTAGTTGTTCAATTTTTTTACTGCTAATATCATATGAAAACAGGTTGAATTCCCCATTCCTATCTGAACGGAAATACACCTTGTCTCCTATCCACATGGGATCTGTATCGTTACAACGACCATCAGGCTGGGGGATTTTCACTACTGAATGATCAGCAAATGTGTAAAGCCATATTGTTGTCACAGTTCCTCCCCTGTAATGTTTCCATTGATGAAAACGTTCTCCTAAAGGTGTGTAAGCTAATCTTTTGCCATCAGGAGAATAAGTTGCCTTAAAGGCATTTGGAATTTTTAATGATTCAGGGAACCCACCATTAATTGGTACCGTAAATAATTGAAAATAACGTCTGGTAAATACAAAACGCGATGAAATAAAGAGTACGGATGAACCATCCGGGGTAAACCCGCGAACGATATCTGCCCCGGGATGCCATGTAAGTCTTTTCGGAACTCCTCCCTCAGATGAAACAACAAAAACATCAGTATTTCCATCGTATTGTGCACTGAACGCTATAAGCTTCCCATCAGGAGAAAAAACAGGATCAGATTCAATCCCATCATCCGATGTCAAACGGTGCACATTAGAACCATCAATGCCGGCAATCCATAAATCTCCGGCATAAACAAAAGCAATATGGCTATTGCTTATTGCAGGCTGACTCAATAATTTTGTGTCATTAATATCAATTCCATTAACCAAAAATGACGTACAAAACACAACAATAACCATTGCTAAAAAACTGATCAACTTTTTCATAACATATTTTTCTAGATTTTGTAATAAAAGACAATTAAACTTTAGAATTAATAAAGATACAATTTAACCCGATTTTTTATTAAGATTATAGTAGATATTTTAAATTCTGATTTGTGATTTACAAGTTTGATTGACTACGTAATATAATACGTATCAAAATTCGTATTTAATAATTGTGTTTCTTTAGCCTTTTTCACTTTTCATCCTATGAAACAGCAACTTCGTTGCTCCCCGCTATGCGGGGATTTCACAGGGTAAACTTTCTACTTTTATCTTTTTTCGTCATATCCCTCCTTTCGTCGGGATTCCAGCCACAGGCGGGCCACCATGTTTTCTGCACTAAACTCTCTGGATAACATTCCTGCAATTCTGAAAAGAATAAATGTACTATTAACAGGACAGTAATTGTTCGATAATAATACAAATTGCGTATCTTTATCATATGATTATTCAATAAATAGGTTCATTTGGAAAATGAATAGGTGTCAGATGAAAAAATGGAAAGATGGAATGATGGAAGAATGGAAGATTGGGAAGAGTGAAGAAGTCGAATTCGAAAGGTCAAAGGGTTGAAGAGTGGAAGAAAAATATTTGAGGAATTGTGTTGCGGTGATGCTGTGTGAAGAGCAAAGAGTTCCGTACATGCATTAACATTTAACGTATAACACTTAACATATAACATTGTAATAATGGAACAATGGGCAATGGAATGATGAGATGCTGGATTCCCCAGTATTCCAACATTCCAATATTCCAAAATTCCAAAATAATTATGTATTATCCTGAAGAATCATAAAATAGTATTATGCAAAAATATGAAGGAAAGATCCTGCTGGTGGATGATGATCCCGGAATTCGGGACAGTGCACAAATGTTCCTTAAACAAATATTTCCGGTAGTACGAACCGAATCATCTCCTGAGACAATTCCGAAAATATTGGAAAAAGAGGATTTTGATGTAATCCTTCTTGATATGAACTTTCAAAAAGGTAAGGTTGACGGACAGGAAGGACTTGGCTGGCTGGAGAGGATCCTGAAAATAGATTCCGGTGCTATAGTGGTCCTCATCACCGCATATGAGGATATTGATCTGGCAATTCAGTCGATTAAGGCAGGGGCAACAGATTTTATCGTAAAGCCCTGGAAAAATCAAAAACTACTGGCGACAATTCTCTCAGGTATTCGACTAAAAAAGGCAAGTGCTGAAGTTTTCAGGTTACAGGAAACCAGCCAGAAACTTTCTAAGGATATTGATAAAAATTACTTGATATTCGTTGGCAATTCTTATCCGATAAAAAAAGTTAAAGAGATGATAGCAAGGATATCGGAAACGGATGCGGATGTTTTGATCCTGGGAAAAAACGGAACAGGCAAAGAGCTGGTTGCACGGGAAATCCATCGGAATTCTTCCAGGAAAGATAAGGTTTTTATAAATGTCGACCTGGGAGCCATTTCGGAATCTCTTTTTGAAAGTGAACTTTTCGGTCATACAAAAGGAGCATTCATAGATGCCCACAAGGATAAACCGGGAAGGTTTGAACTTGCTTCCGGTGGCACGATCTTTCTTGATGAGATCGGGAATCTCTCTCTTCCACTGCAGGTAAAACTGATGAACGTGCTTGAAAACCGAAGAATAACGAGGATTGGATCAACCATTGAAATCCCGGTAGATATCCGGTTGATTTGTGCAACAAACCAGAATTTACATCAAATGGTTAATGAGAGAAGATTCAGGGAAGACCTTTTGTACAGGATAAACATGGTTGAGATACACGTTCCCTCCTTAAAGGAAAGGAAGGATGATATTCCATTGCTTATAAATCATTACCTGGAAGTTTTTAAACAAAAGTATCACAAACCCAAACTCAGAATTAGTCAGAACACC
>JAUVHQ010000306.1 GCA_030593185.1 Bacteroidota bacterium | reverse complement strand
GGAGCATATTTCACTGTGGTTAAAAGTTAAACGATTACTATGCATTCAAGGGGCTCTTTGCTCTTCTTTCTTCACTTTTGCCTTTTTACTTCTTCTCCTCATCACCTCATTACTTCATTTCCTCATCTCCTCATCTCTTCGTCCTTTCGATATTCATTTTTTTTCTTAGCTTTATTATCACAAAATAGAATAGTATGCTCCGTTATTTTCTATTCATATGGTTCATAATTATCCCGACTTTTGCTTTGCATGGACAGGGCGAACCACATACTACATCTGGTAAAGCACTTAAACATTATAATCTGGGAAAGCAGTACTATGACTTTCTGGATTACGAAAAAGCTGTAGTTGAACTTATAGAGGCTGTAAAGATTGATGATAGTTTTATTGAGGCTCACCTTATGCTTGCTGAAGTTTGTGTAGATTTAAGAAATTATCCTATTGCAATAAGTTCGTTTAAACGAGCTGTTGCTATTGATCCTGAATTCTTTCCAAACGCACTTTATAATCTTGCCCATATTGAACATTTATCCGGAAGGTATAATGATGCAAAAGATCATTATCAGGCTTTTCTTGATCAGGGTCAGGGAAGTGAAAAGAGGGTAAGACTGGCCGTGAAAGGGATTAAGAATTGCGAATTTGCTCTTCAGGCACTCCTGAATCCGGTTCCGTATAATCCTGTAAACCTGGGTAAGAATGTTAATTCAGAATACGATGAATACTGGCCTTCGCTTACTGCCGATGAGAAGACCCTCGTTTTTACGGTACTTGTGACAGGGAAAAAGAGACCTGACTTTCTGGGAATCTCCAGACATGAGGATTTCTACGTAAGTAAATATGAAGATGGCTTGTGGGCGAAGAGGGAGAATTTTGGTCCTCCATTGAATACTTCGCAGAACGAAGGAGCCCAGTCATTATCGGTTGATGGGAAGTATATGTTTTTTACTGCCTGTAACAGAAAAGACGGATACGGAAGCTGTGATATCTATTTTTCTAGCAAAATTGCAGATCAATGGTCTATTGCCATGAATATTGGTACCCCTGTGAATTCAAAGTACTGGGAAGCGCAACCCTGTCTTTCGGCTGACGGAAATACACTCTATTTTACAAGTAACCGCCTGGGCGGGAAAGGGAAAATGGATATCTGGAAAAGCTCATGGAATGATAAAGGCTACTGGAATAAGCCGGTAAATCTTGGTGATACTATTAATACGTCAGACGATGAGATGTCACCTTATATTCATCCTGATAACCAAACCCTTTTTTTCTCATCAGTTGGTCATCCTGGTATGGGTGGATTCGACCTGTTCCGGGTACAAAAACATGATGACGGAACCTGGGATCAGCCTGAGAATCTTGGATACCCTATTAATACCCACGGTGATGAAATCGGATTGATTGTAAATGCAAAAGGAGATAAAGCATATTTTTCTTCCGACCGGCTTAGTGAATCAGGAAAAGATATATATGAGTTTGAACTCTATATTGAAGCAAGACCTCAACCTGTTTCCTATATGACTGGAAAGGTGTTTGACATAGAAACAGGTAAACCACTGATAGCAAAATTTGAATTAATCGACATTAAATCTGCTGATGTGGTTATGGAGGCTTTCTCTGGAAAAGATGGAAGTTTTCTTGTTTGTATTCCTACTAATAAGGACTATGCTTTGAATGTTTCTAAAGAAGGTTTTTTGTTTTTTTCCGAGCATTTTTCATTATCGGGCATCCACGAGGCTGTTAATCCCTTTCATAGAGATGTTCCATTAAGCCCAATTATTACCGGGCAAAAATCTGTATTAAGGAATGTATTCTTTGAGTATAATTCCTTTCGTCTTAGAGATAAGTCGCGTGTTGAATTGAATAAGCTGGTTGAATTTCTTAGTCTGAATTCCGGAGTGATAATGGAAATTGGCGGGCATACTGATAATATTGGGGATGAAGCTTATAATAAAACACTTTCAGAGAACCGGGCAAAAGCAGTTTGTAAATACCTGATCGAACATCAGATAGACAAAAGCAGACTTTCATTCAAAGGATACGGAATGTTCCAGCCAATTGATGATAATTCTACCCCGGAAGGTCGTGCCCGGAACCGGCGAACAGAAATGAAAGTGATAGGAGAGGATTAAGAATTGATAGGCATGAATTTTAATAACGTTATTAATAACGTTATTAATAACGGCATTAATAACGTAATTAAATAAATCTAAATGAAAGTTAAAAGGCTAAGTTAATATATATAGTTAGAAACCTTAGCCTTAGCCTCAGCCTTAGCCTTTAATACGAGAATGATTAATAAAATGATATAACCCGGTATATATCGATGAATGATTTTGAACTTAGCGTAGCGATCTCAAGAACGAAGTGAGTAAATTCTGATACATTAAAATATGTTTTATCATGGCTGAATGTAAAAAAGAACAAAACATGAACTTCTGTAATTGTACATATCCATGTGGAAAAAAAGGGATATGCTGTGACTGCATTAGTTACCACAGAAGAATGGGTGAACTGCCTGCATGTTACTTTCCTGATGATATTGAAAAGGGCTACGATAGAACAATTAAGAATTTTGTATCCTTGTTCAATGATAGAGGGGCATGGTGGAATTGACAATAAGTTTAATAACTTCAGGTGCCGCAGTTGAGTCTGCTAAACTGGTTACTGATTAATTCTTTATCACAATTGGAATAGAATCTTTCAAAAAGGAATTTACTTTACTCCAGAACTCCGGATGATTATTGCAATTGCTGTGCCCTTTACCAGGAACAACCCATGATTTTGTTGTTTCGGGATTAGCTGCATTTTTTAGCTTTTTCCCATGTTCAACCGGGACAATTTTATCATCACTGCAGTGTATCAGAAATATATTTGCTTTTGTGTTTTTAATAATATTTACCGGAGCAATCTGTTCAAAATTTGCACCCATCTTAAATTGAAAATATTTCATAGAGAGCCACATCAGGGGAAAAAATGGAATGTGTTTTTTCTGAAACTGGTGTCTCATAATATCAACCGGGTTTGCGAAAGCCCCGATTGTTATTACACTTTTTATCCTGTTATCAAAAGCGGCAGCATGTATCGCTGCTGAACCGCCGACAGATAGCCCTATAACCCCAATCTCACCGGGTTTTGCAGTGTCTTGTTTTAAAATAAA
>JAUVHQ010000213.1 GCA_030593185.1 Bacteroidota bacterium | reverse complement strand
ATGTGAATAATAACCCTGGGACTTAACAGAAATTGGCTATTCATATCCCAGTAATGGAATCGCAGTCCACCAATAACCTGTATTGCTGTTGTACCAATGGAATAAAGTCCGGTATGCTGCAAATATGAGGTATACCGGTTTGAGGACAATGTGTTGTTTGCATACCTGCTCTCAGCCAGATCCACTTCTTCATCAGAGTAGGGCAGGGAAAACCCGGCAGAATCAACAAGTTTCCATTCCCTGATCTGATCGTTTATTACCTCATGTTTTATTTTCAAACCCCATTCAAGAATACTTTTGCCTGACTTATACTTTCCTTTTTGAGATACTGATAATACTGTTGCATCCAGGTTGTTCCTTGCATGGTCAATAAAATGGCCAACCCCGATATTCATAATGCTGTCTCCTAAATTCTCTGATCCAATCTCTCTGTCAAGTGCATTCAATGAGTAAAATCCTTCAATATCGAAGGTTTCCTGTTCCCTGGTGTTAAATGCAGAAATAATATTCTTTATTTCTACTTTATCATTTGGCCGGTAATCAGCAGAAACAGCCCCTGTTAATGTGGTAAACCTATCAATCTCCTGACCATCATAAAGTACGAAAAGTTGTATTGCATCTTTTACAGTACCAAATGAAGTCCGTCGGTTTTCGGGAATAAATTGATATGAGTTCGATGCGAAATTTCCCAGGAAACCAATATTCCATTTTTCGCTTAATTCATAGTTAAGATAGGTCTGCCAATCAGTGAAAGAGGGTTTGTAGTCTCCTTTAGTATCAAAAGTATTCAGAAGATACTGGTTAGATTTATACCGGAAACCGGTAATATAAGTAAACTTTTTGTTTGCCGATCTGTCTTCGATATGTACTGATCCACCAAGGAGACTAAAAGTAAAAGATCCTGAAAACTCTGTTGGCTTTCGATACCTGATATCCAGTACCGATGCCATTTTATCCCCATACGAAGCATCAAATCCCCCGGCTGAGAATTGAATGGAAGAGACCATATCGGGATTTATAAAACTAAGACCTTCCTGTTTACCAGACCTCACAAGAAAAGGGCGATAAATTTCAATATCGTTAACATAAACAAGATTCTCATCAAAATTTCCACCCCTGACTGAATATTGGGAACTCAATTCATTTGAAGATGATACACCGGGCATGGTTTTAAGTATAGACTCAATGCTGCCGGAAGCATTAGGAAGAACATGGAAATCCTTCAATTCTATTTGTATAAAGCCTGGTGGTCTCTCGCGGCTTCCATACACTTCAACCTCTTTTAGTTTTTTACTTGAAGACTTAAGTATAAGACTGATAGTTTTGCCTTTGCCCGAAATTGTTGATACACTTATCTTCTTCTTAATGTATCCAACGGCTGAAATAACCAGGGTGTAATTCTTATTGTTTTCCAGTACAAGTCTAAACATTCCGGTTGAATCTGCTGAGGTTCCTAAATTTGTACCTTCAGCATATATGTTTGCATAAGCGACAGGACTACCTGTTGTATCACGAACAGCCCCAGTGAGTATATAATTCTGCTGTCCGGAAACCATGTAGTAAGGTAAAAGAAATAATAAGATTAAGCCTGCATATTTCATTTTGATCAAGGAAAACTGTTTCTTTTACAATAACTAAATATCAGGCAATAAATTGCACCCGTTTTCATTATAAGATTGTTGTTTTACCAGACATCTGACCCTGTTAAATGCTGCTTTGCAGCAGTGGCTCCGCCACTATTTCACAGGGTAAACATTTGCCATTATCTACTTTTCTCTTCTTCTCCTTTTCACATCTTCACCTCTTCTCCTCTTCACATTTGACATCTGACATAATACTAACGGTCTTTATCAGTTTTTTTTTCTTCTTTGGGTATGTATCGTTTCAGTTTCCCTTTTTTAAGTTCATTGAAGAATTTAGCCCATGCCATTGGGTTTAGAAGATTATTTACAGGATACTGGCCATATGTTATGGATTTCTGTATCTGCTGGTTCATAGCTTGCTTATAAGCTACACCCGGATAGGGAGAATCGTCATATTTTATCTGTATCTGTATGATGGCGATATTTCTTAATGCGTGTTCGTAATCACCTTCAGGAATTCTCAGACTTAGAAAAGCCTCTTTAAACTCCTCATAGGTTTTCCAGGGAAGGATAATAACTTCTTCGAGCAAAATCGTATCATGTTCCATTAACACATCAACTGTGTAATAAAAATTATCTAATTTCTGAGGTACAACATAATAGGTAGGTTTATAACCCATACATGAAAATAAGATAGTATC
Source organism: Bacteroidota bacterium (assembly GCA_030593185.1). Taxonomy (GTDB): domain Bacteria; phylum Bacteroidota; class Bacteroidia; order Bacteroidales; family VadinHA17; genus JADFUQ01. Next base: position 2,309 of record JAUVHQ010000213.1, on the reverse strand, counting down.
ATTTTTGTGAGTTATTATTGTAAAAAGACCTGTTGTATCAGTAATTGTTCCACGGTAAGTGGTTTTCGAAACAATATGAGCATATTTGACCGGCTTGGAATTTTCATTGAAAACCATTCCTGAAAGTTGAAGCAATTCTTTTTCCTGTGCCGATGACAGGAAAAACCCTGAAAGCAGTAAAAACATAGAAAAAAAAAGCTTCATTTTCATTGTTGAGATTTCGGCAATTTAAGCCATCAAAAATAATAATTATAATAAGACAAACCGGACATGTGTTTCTTTTAACATTTTTTAATATAGATAGTAATCTTAAATTTGTGAAAAAACATTTGTTTTGATAAAGCAGTTTGAAATTAAGTTGCCGGCATATCCAAAAGGGTTTCATCTTATTACACAAATGGTTACCGACCGGTTAAGTGAACTTCCTGATAGCGGGCTGGTCCATATTCTGTTAAAGCACACCTCTGCAGGTATTACCTTGAACGAGAATGCCGATCCATCGGTAAGAACAGATTTTGAATCGTTCATGAATAAACTTATACCGGAAAACGACCCTGCTTATACTCATATTTTTGAAGGAGCAGATGATATGCCTGCCCATCTCAAATCATCACTAATCGGACAGACATTGATGATACCTGTTACTAACGGGCGCCTGAATCTTGGAACCTGGCAGGGGATATACCTGTGTGAATTCAGAAATCATGGCGGATCAAGAAGACTGGTTGTTACTATCTATAGCTAAGAGTTCACCTCACCTCATTACCACATCACCTCATCACCATCTTTCAACTCTTCGACTTGGAACCTATGCCATTTTACCACTTTGCTCTCTGCTCTCTGCTCTTCGCTCTTCACACTGCATAACAATTACCCAACTCATAGTTTCATAACATATCAACAATGATTATTTCCAATCATTTTATTATTATTTTTGATCACCACTTTGATTAAAATTTATATCAATATGCAAAGGTTAATGTTACTAGGTGATGAAGCAATTGGCCAGGGTGCCATTGATGGCGGGATGTCAGGGATTTATGCTTATCCCGGAACACCTTCCACCGAAATTATGGAATATGTTCAGAATTTAAAGGAAGCTGCTGAAAAGGAGATACAGCGTGAATGGTCGGCTAATGAAAAAACAGCCATGGAATCTGCATTAGGAATGTCGTTTGCCGGTAAGCGTGCCATGGTTTGTATGAAACATGTTGGATTAAATGTTGCAGCTGATCCTTTTATTAATTCGGCAATTACCGGTGTAGGTGGTGGATTGCTTGTGGTTTCTGCTGACGATCCTTCAATGCATTCATCACAAAATGAGCAGGATTCCCGTTTTTATGGAAAGTTTGCAATGATCCCAATTCTGGAACCTTCAAATCAGCAGGAAGCATATAATATGGCATATACCGGGTTTGAACTATCGGAGAAGCTGGGTGTGCCGGTTTTAATGCGTATCACAACCCGTCTTTCCCATTCAAGATCGGGGGTGGAAAAACAACAACCCAAAACTCAACGGGAACTTTCCATGCCAGAGGATTTGAAGCAGTTTATCTTACTGCCAGACAATGCCAGAAAAAGGTATGCTAACCTTGTTAGAAGTCAGCCCGCTTTTGAAGCAGTTGCAGAAGATTCAAAGTTTAATGAATTATACCCGGGAAAGAATAAAAAGCTTGGAATTATCGCATGCGGTATCGCGTACAATTACCTTATGGAAAATTTCAGGGATCAAAAACCGGAATATCCGATATTGAAGATATCCCATTATCCGCTTCCGCGAAAAAAAGTTGAAAAATTAATCTCATCTTGTAAAGAGGTTTTGATAATGGAGGAAGGGTATCCGATTGTGGAAGAGATGCTTAAGGGTTTTCAGGAAAAAGGGACAAAAATAAAAGGACGCCTGGATGGCAGTTTACCCAGAGTCGGGGAATTGGATCCTAACCATGTAGCAAAATCCCTTGGAAAAAAAGTTCATTATGGCTCGAGAATACCTGATTTCATACCGGAACGGCCACCGGCTTTATGTAAGGGATGCGGACATATTGACGTTTTTAATGCACTTAATGAAGCTTTGGAAAAATATGGCAAAGGAAAAGTGTTTTCCGATATAGGATGTTATACACTGGGTGCGTTACCTCCATTTAATGCTATAAATTCGTGCGTTGATATGGGTGCTTCTGTTACAATGGCTGTTGGCGCTGCAGATGCCGGACTTAAACCATCTGTTGCTGTAATTGGTGACTCAACGTTTACTCACTCAGGAATGACAGGTCTTCTGGATGCGGTTTATAAGAAATCCCCCATAACCC
>JAUVHQ010000403.1 GCA_030593185.1 Bacteroidota bacterium | reverse complement strand
CCCGAATTCAAAAAGGAATGACATTGTATCCCTGGCACTCAGTGAAGCAGGATTTGCTATTACAATTGCATTCGGATCTCTCAATCCAAATGACATCCCGCCAAGCGCCCTGTTTTTACCAAAACTGTGATGTGCAATGTCTCCAATTCCAAAACGGGAATATGGTGAATTGTTTTCAGTTTGACCTGCAGCCAGGTACGGCAGAAAAATAAATATGATGAACAGATATTGTACTTTTCTTAACATTGAATTTTCAGCTACTCAGTAAATCCCCAAAATTCAGATTTGAGACCACAAAGATGTCATTTTTTAATTCTTTTTCAAAAATAAAAAAAGTTTTCGTAAAGCTCATGACAGTACATCTATTTGGCATTCCGGTTGTTTTAGGGAGATTGCTTCCCTTCGACTTTGCTCAGGACAACGCGTCGTTTCACTCCTCGCAAAATCCTTTTTCATCCACTAATCCCCTCTAAAAGACCAATAGCCTGACGGATATTATTCACCCGTAACATCGTAAGTGTCAGCTTATCAATCTTTTCTTTCATTATAAACTGCCGCGGGTTATTCTGGACAAATTGTAAGATATGCATGAATAGAGGTGATTTGAAATACGGGGATTCCTGATCGGAGATAAAATGGATCACCATCTTTTTATTTTGAAGGAATATCTTTTCAAAACCAAGTTCTTCAGCCAGCCATCTTAGTCTGACAATGTTTAGCAGTTCAATAGCAGGCTCAGGCAGTGAGCCAAACCTGTCCTTCAGGCTGTTTTCAAACTGCTCCAGATTCTGTTCGCTGTTTATATTATTCAATTCACGGTATAACCTGATCCTCTCAGCAATGTTCGGGATATAATCATCAGGGTACATGATTTCCAGGTCGGTATCAATGTGGCAGTCTTTAACGAACTTTTTCTTTTTTGTCTCTGTAACTTTCCCGCTTTCCTGACTCTTTTCTTCTTCAAACAGATCTTTAAAATCGGTTTCTTTTAATTCATTTACCACTTCATCCAGTATCCGGTGATATGTTTCAAACCCGATATCGGCAATAAAACCACTCTGTTCCGCTCCCAGAAGATTTCCTGCTCCGCGGATATCCAGGTCCTGCATGGCAATATTAAAACCGCTGCCCAACTCCGAGAATTCTTCAATTGCTTTTAATCTCCGGCGTGCTTCTGGAGTGACAACTGAAAGAGGAGGGGCAAGCAGGTAACAAAAAGCTTTTTTATTCGATCGTCCAACCCGCCCGCGTAATTGATGCAGGTCGCTTAACCCGAAATTATTGGCATTATTAATAAATATTGTATTAGCGTTAGGTATGTCAAGACCAGACTCAATAATGGTAGTTGCTATTAAAACATCGTAATCTCCATGGATAAAATCGAGCATTACGTTTTCCAGTTGCCTTCCTTCCATTTGACCGTGGACAACCGCGGTTTTTACTTTAGGACAAATGCGGTTGATCATAGCTTCTATTTTTCTAATATTATCTATACGGTTATGGATGAAAAATACCTGTCCGTTACGGCTTACTTCGTAATTAATTCCTTCTTTAATTATCTCTTCATTAAAACCATGCAGTTCGGTGAGTATGGGATGCCTGTTTGGTGGTGGTGTGTTGATGATGGAGAGATCACGTGCTCCCATTAATGAGAATTGTAAGGTTCGCGGGATAGGAGTGGCAGTTAAGGTAAGAGTATCAACATTTGTTTTAAGGTTTTTAAGTTTTTCCTTAATTGCCACACCGAATTT
>JAUVHQ010000342.1 GCA_030593185.1 Bacteroidota bacterium | reverse complement strand
GTATGTAGTAAGAAGTAGGCTGTCCCGTCCTGAAAAATGTCTACACAATACTTAGAAAGCAGTTTATTGGAAACAAAAATTATATAATACCGAAATACAAATTTTTACAAACCCCGAAAAATTAAGTACGGAAAACAGGAAGTGTGTCATACGGGCTCCGGATATTATATTTATTAAAAAAAGTAGTATTAAATGGGATCTGTTTTTACTTGGATAAATGAGTGTTATATGGTAATTTGCGGTAGAATATAAAGTGTTACCTCATCCCCCACCTCTCCAAATCAAGATTGATTTTTATGAAACTGATATTAATTTGCAGATTGATAATAATCTAAATCAATTTTTAAACGTCAAAAATATCTATTATTTTTATATAGGAATTAATACCATGATTCAAATGATTGTATAGGTTTAATCATTCAAATACGGGAGGAGTTATCATGAAAGAAAGTAAAACAAAACAATTAGTGCTTAAAGACGGCACTAAAATTATTGTGCGGGCAATGAAATATGATGATATTGAACTGTCGTTGGATTTTTTCGAATCTCTCAAAGAAAAAGAACGTCGTTTTCTTCGTATGGATGTTACCAGAAAAGGAAATGTTAAAAAACGGATCGAACAAATAAAATCAGGTCAGGTTCGCAGAATTGTAGCTACCTGTAAAGACAAAATCATTGCTGATGGTGCACTCGAATTAAGTCATCATGGATGGGAAGAACACATTGGTGAGATACGAATTATTGTTGCCGATAATTTCCAGAAAAAAGGACTTGGAATGATCATTGCCCGGGAACTCTATCATCTTGCTGCTTCGGAAAAACTGGAAGAAATAGTTGTCAGGATGATGAGGACTCAAATTGGAGCTAAGAAAATCTTCAGGAAATTAGGATTTCATGAAGAAATTATATTACCTGATCACGTAAAAGACCTGAAAGGAAAGAGTCATGATCTGATAATTATGAGATGCAATTTAAAGGAATTGTGGAAAGAAATGGAAACTTTCTTTCAAATATCCGATTCGAGAATACGCCGGTAACAACAATTTCACCAATCGCAAGCAACCAGTCCAACTGCTATCTTTCATCAATACCATATGATCCTGTTATAAAAAAGCACCGGGACATCCGAAAGAATATTACTTTCATGATCGACCAAAAACAGAGAAGATATTACCAGTAATGCTTTTAAAAAATCAGATAAAAGTAATTTTTAACACTTTTATCTTTTGCCCACAGTGAAATATACTCCTTCCCCGGTGAAATATTTTCGTACCTCAAATTTTACCCTGTGAAACCCCAGCATAGCTGGGAGCAACGAAGTTGCTGTTTCACAGGGTGAACCCCGATGAAATAAAAAGAATTTCATGGGGTAAACATTGCAAACTTTTTACTTTTGATTTGACAAAAGTATAATACAGAAATACAAATTTTACAAAACCCGGGAACTTAAGTGGGTAAAACAGTAAGTGTATCAAACGAGCTCCGGATATAATATTTATTGAAAAGAGGAGTATTATTTGGAATCCGTTTTTACTTGGATATATGAGTATTATATGATAATTTGCGGTAGAATATAATGTTCGACAACAAGATTATGAATATATACGACGAATTCTTTTCTATAATTAAAAAGCTAAATGAAGCAAATATTCAATATGCGGTTGTCGGAGGCATTGCGTTATCGTTTCATACCCAACCAAGGTATACCAAAGATATTGATCTTCTGCTTCTTGCTGAAGACATTAATAATCTCAAATCCCTCTTGAAAAAAATGGGGTATACAATTGAAGCGAACCCATGGACTTTCAAGAATACGAATATTACACTTCACAGATTAACCAAAATTGAGGGGGAAGATTCGCTTACAATAGACTTGCTGGCAGGCAATGAAGAAAGACATAAAGAAATAATTAAGAATGCTGTTGTCGAGGAGACTGAATACGGCTTAACATGTATTGCAAGTCGTAAGGATTTAATCTGGATGAAACGTCTTAGAAATTCAAAACAAGATATTGCAGATATTGAAGCATTGGAAAATGAAAAAGATACAGAAAATAGTTAGAGACATTCAAAACCTGGAGGATTTCTATAAAAGAACCAAATTATTGAGGGCTCGGATAAAGAAGAAGGACTTAGAACGTTCTAAAGTTGAACAAGCCAGTACACCTTACACTAAAACCAGCGGTGTTTAGTTAAATTTTAAGTTTTTGGAAGGTTTTTGCTTTTAAGAAATTTTGTGGAAGCTTTTGGCACAGGTGACCGTCAGTGTTTTATACTTTTCGACACCTAAATTCTTATCCAGAGAAATCATTATAGATGATCATAATTGTAAGAATTCCCGTTTCCAAACAAACTAAAACAATAATCCAAAATCATTTTCTTAATCTTGCAAATCACCAGGTGTATCAAACGGGTTACTGATATTATGTTTATTAAAAAAATGTAGTATTATATGGAATCCGTTTTTATTTGGATATATGAGTATTATATGATAATTTGCAGTAGAATATAATGTTAGCCATTATAAATTCAAACAGAAATGCTTTTGATTACAACTCTATTTCTACTGTAACGGCTAATTCTTTCAAGAGCTATGGAAGTGTAATTTTACTTTTAAACATAAAAAGGGAGTAAAATCATGAACAAAAACCTATATCAGAAAAGTTGTCCTTTGGGGGTAAGTC
>JAUVHQ010000234.1 GCA_030593185.1 Bacteroidota bacterium | reverse complement strand
CTATAATTTACTTTAAAATAAACCGCCATGGTTTATTTTTCCATTTATCACCGGCATAATCTATCCCTACTCTTGAAGCAGTATAAAAATCATTCTTTTTGTAGCTGTCCTCAATCCATATTCTGTTCGAATTAATAAGATCTTCACCATAAAATGAGTTATTAACTTTTAATTCTCTTGACAATATCCCCGGACCTTTGAAATTCTCTATTCCCCTTATTAATACTGCCTGTGGATTATCTTTTTCGCCTGTAACAAAATTCAGCATCCAGTACATTCCGTAAACAAGATAGACATAAATTTTACCTCCTTCGTGGTACATTATCCCGGTTCGTTTTGTGCGCCCTTTGTTAGCATGACAAGCTTTATCTTCTTCACCTCTGTATGCCTCTACTTCCGTAATAAGGTACCTGACAGATCCAATTGTTTCATAATTTCTTACCAGGTATTTACCTAACAATTCCGGAGCTACTTCAAGCACATCTCTAAGAAAGAATACTTTTAATAACTTTTCATTCATGTGTTTATAAATAATTTTTCAATGGTCACATGGAACATCCTGAATAACCATTCTCCTGTGTGATATAACATTTATCATGGATGTTTCATCATTACAAATTTACAATAAAAAAACTACTTTTTCCTGAAAAAAATTTGAATAGGAACACCTGAAAAGTCAAAATTCTCCCTGATTCTGTTTTCAAGATATCTCCTGTATGGCTCTTTGATCAAATCCGGAAAATTACTAAAGAATACAAATGAAGGGGCGTGCGTTGGAAGTTGAGTGATATATTTTATTTTGATGTATCTTCCTCTTGCAGCAGGCGGGGAATATTTTTCAATAGCTTTAAGAAGAACGTTATTTAACCGGGAAGTTAAAATTTTTTGTTTTCGTTTTTCAAATACTTCCAATGCTTTCTCCAGAACTTTGTATATTCTCTGTCTGTTAATGGCAGAGATAAAAAGAACGGGAATGTCAGTAAATGGTTCAAGTTTTTGTTTAATAATTTTTTCAAACTTTAATGTTGTATTAGTGTCTTTTTCAATAAGATCCCATTTATTAACAAGAATTACCAATCCTTTATGATTCTTTTTTGCCAGGTTTACAATATTCAGATCCTGCGATTCAAGACCGCGGGTAGCATCGATCATTACGAGGCAAACATCAGAGCTTTCAATTGCCCTGATTGCTCTCAGAACAGAATAAAACTCAAGATTTTCTGATACTTTTCTTTTTTTTCGTATTCCTGCCGTGTCAACCAGGTAAAAGTCGTGGTTATATTTTCGATAACGTATAAATATTGAATCGCGTGTTGTACCGGCTTCAGGTGTAACAATATTTCTTTCTTCTCCAATCAAAGAGTTTATAAGTGACGATTTGCCAACATTTGGTCTGCCTACAATTGCAAACTTTGGCAGATCATCATCCGGTTTTTCTTCTTTGAATGTGAGATTTTCTGTCAGGGTATCCAGAAGTTCACCTGTTCCTGAACCATTTATTGATGAAATGGGGAATAAATCTCCTATTCCCAGCTTGTAAAACTCATTAGCTTCATATCGCCTTTGATTGTTGTCAACCTTGTTTACTACCAGGATTACTTTTTTCCTGGCCTTACGCAGCAGGTTTGCAATATCATCATCCAAATCAGTAATCCCACTGGTTACATCCACCATAAAAAGGATAATATCTGATTCTTCAATAGCAAAAAGAACCTGTTTCTTGATCTCTCCTTCAAAAATATCTTCTGAGTTTACTACATATCCTCCTGTATCAATTACATGAAAACTCACACCATTCCATTCAGATTTACCATAATGACGGTCACGTGTTACACCACTTTTTTCATCTACAATAGCCTTTTTCATTCCAATCAACCTGTTGAAAAGAGTAGATTTTCCGACATTAGGTCTTCCAACTATTGCGACAATATTGTTCATTTTCTAAAAATTAAATGTATCGTATTTTCAATGTTTATAACTTGATAATGGTTAATTTTATTATACTTTGCATTATTAAGTCGGCAATCTTCAGTCTACAGTCGGCAATCTGAAGACTGTGTTATTTATGCTTTTCTGGGTTTTGAATCATGTGATTAAGTATGTGTTATAATTGTTTGATTGTTATTTGCTTTTTTGTGGACTGCCGACTGTGGACTGCCGACTTTATTAAAAATGCTTTGGGTTAATAACCAAATTGTTTTAATTTTCCGGGAGTATCTCTCCAATCTTTGTTTACCTTAACAAATAATTCCAAATATACCTTTTTCCCCAGGAATGATTCAATCTCTTTCCTGGACTCAATTCCAACCGCTTTAAGAGACTCTCCTTTATGTCCGATAATAATACCCTTCTGGCTGTTGCGAAGAACATTGATCACAGAACGGATTTTAATAATGTTTTCTTCTTCTTTATAACTTTCTACCTGAATTTCAATTGAGTATGGTATTTCTTGCCTGTATTTTTCAAAAATGCTTCCTCGAATGATCTCGGATACAAAAAATCTCTCCGCCCGGTCTGTAAGCTGATCTTTAGGATAGTAGGGAGGATTCTCAGGAAGAAAGTGCAAAATACGCTTGAGTAAATAGTCCAGGTGAAAATTTTCTTTTGCAGATAAAGGGATAATTTCAGCATCCGGAAGCAGGTTTTTCCATATGGCAACCAGTGCTTCAAGCTTTTCCTGATTTGTAATGTCAATTTTATTGATAAGTAGTAAAACCGGAACATCTGTATTGCCAACTTTATTAAGGTACTGTAAATTCTTGTCCGGTTTTTCAACTACATCAGTAACATACAGAATGATATCAGCATCAATAAGAGCAGTCTTTACCGACTTCATCATAGTTTTCTGCATTTCATATTGTGGATTCAGAATTCCAGGAGTATCAGAGTAGATCAGTTGATAATCCCTGGTGTTAACAATACCGAGTATTCTGTGCCTTGTTGTTTGGGCTTTAGATGTAATTACTGACAATCTTTCGCCAACAAGGGCATTCATAATGGTTGATTTGCCCACATTAGGATTACCCAGAATATTTACAAAGCCTGCTTTATGCGCCATAATATAAACTAAAATTAAGCTGAATTGTAATGCAAAATTATCAATTGTTTAATGAAAATTGAATAGTATGAAAAACTTTAACGTTAGTTTCTATATAGAAAAATTGTAACTAATCAGTCGGCAGCCCACAGTCCACAGTCGGTAGTCCACAGTCAACAGTCAACAATTGCTCTTGCAATAGATATTTATTTATCATGTTAGCAAGAAATTCACTAAAGAAGAACTTTACTCTATAACCACTCAAATAAGAAAATCCTACAAAATATTATTGTCATGTCTTCATTTTGCCGACTGCCGACTGCCGACTGGAAATTGCAAAGTATAGTGAAATTAACCATTTTGGGCATTTCAAACTAATAGTTACGAAAAATTAAATAATTACTTATACGCCCCCATTTTTAGCATGGATATCTCTTTCTGTGCTAAAAATCTCCACTTGCCTCGCGAAAGATTCTTTTTGGTAAGTCCTGCAAAATATACGCGGTCCAGCTTTTCAATTTTGTATCCAAGATGCTCGAATAATCTTCTTACTATCCGGTTTCTTCCCGAATGGATCTCCATACCAACTTGTTTCTTGTCATCAATTGTGGGATATGTGATAGCATCAACATGGACTAACCCATCATCCAGTGTAATCCCTTCAACAATTTTATCCATGTCATTTCCGGTTAAATCTTTATCGAGAAATACGTGATAGATCTTTTTCTTATTATATCTCGGGTGTGATAGTACTTTAGTCAGTTCACCATCATTGGTAAGTAGTAATACACCGGTAGTATTTCTGTCGAGTCTTCCCACCGGATATACACGTTCCGGACATGCTTTCCTTACCAGATCGTAAACTGTTTTTCTGTTTTTGGGATCATCCATTGTAGTAATATAATCCCTGGGTTTATTTAGAAGAATGTATACTTTGCTCTCTTTACGGAGTTTTTTCCCTTTGTATTTTACTGTATCACTCCGATCAACTTTTATGCCCATTTCAGTAACAATTTTCCCATTTACTGAAATTTTCCCTGTCTTTATTAATTCATCCGCATCACGGCGTGAACATAATCCTGTATAAGCTATATATTTATTTAGCCTGATAGTTGTATCTTTTCCGGGGTAATTCACATTTCTTTTTTGTTTTTCAAATGGTCGTTTTTGACCGTTTTTTCCAGTGTTATGTCTGATTGTTTTCATTAAGTTGTTGCCGGATACATAA